>NZ_JADEWG010000046.1 GCF_015207735.1 [Phormidium] sp. LEGE 05292 | reverse complement strand
CCTCTGCCCCTCTGCCCCCCTGCACCCCATCTCCCCAATCACCAAGTTACTCGGTCTTTCAATTTTTCTAATAATCTTGGCCCGATGCCGGGGATGCGATCGAGATCTTCTAGGGAGGTAAAAGGTTTTTGTTGTCTTGCTTTAATAATTTCTTGAGCTAATTTTGGCCCGATTCCTGGTAATGCTTCTAATTCTTGTTGCGTTGCGGTGTTTAGGTTAACTTTGGGAAGATTTTGAGTTTCGGGAACTGTAGGAGAATTTGAGTTTTGCTGAACTGGTTTAGAGGCTGTTTCAATTTGGGGACATTGTTGCTGTTGAGTTTTAATTTTCTGCTTAATTCTATCTGGTAAACCAATTTGAGCGTCGGCATAAAGTCGATCGAATTCTCTTTGAAAATGGGCGGCTACTTTGGGACTTTGAATTATTACTAATGTTTCGTCGTTGTTGCTGTTTGCTGCGTCTGACCAATTGTGGGAACCTGCGATCGTAATTTTTCCATCAATGACCGCAAATTTATGATGTAATAAATCGCCTTTTCTGAGCAAAGGTGTTCCTACAGTATTAATTGGGTTTTGCCAAGGTCGATTGTTGATTTCGTATTTACAATCATTGACCAAAGCTACTCCCATCATATCCAAACCTTCACTATAATAACGATAGGCGAAATCCGGCTCAATTAAAGCTTTGATTTTTACTCCTCGCTGACGATCTGTTTCCAATATATTGGCTAATTGCTGTTCGGAAAAGACGAATAAGGCTAGATCGATCGATTCAGTAGCAGTAACTAAAGTTTTACCAATTAACCCATTGCTGCTTTGTTCCCAAGGTACTGTATTAGATGTCGGTGAAAATTGGACAGATATTTTAACAGTTCCTAAATCTACTGTTTGTGCAGGACGTAATGGTTTTTTCACCCCAAATTTACTATCTGGTTTTCCCCCGACTCCATCACCCCACATCAAATTAAATTCTTCAGTGAAAACTGTTGCTAATGTAGGACTATTGATTTTGAGTAAATTATTCTCATTTCCTAAACTATCAAGATTTTGCAAATCTCCGTGAATATCAGAAGTTGTAAAATTAGCTGAAGTAATAATTAATGTCTGATTATCAACAATGACAAATTTGTGGTGCATTAAACCGCTACCAGCAGAACCATCAGCAGTGTCATCAATTATTGGCACTTTAGCATTTTCTAAAATTACTAAAGCATCTCTCTGATTAATTTCTCCAACATCTAATTTTTCATCTTCGTTTAGGTCTACAAGTTTGCGATATTCTTTGTAGCGGTCTTGTTCTCTAGGAGGCAGTTTTGCTATTTCATCTGCGGTAAACTTACTCCAAGGACGACTGTAATTATTTTCTAAAATTACTCTAACTTTTACACCTGCTTTTTGGCGTGCAACTAAAGCTTGGGCAATTTTAGGTAAACGTAATTCTTGCACTGCTACATCTACTGTGGACTTAGCATTAGCAATAGTATTAACTATAACTTGCTCTAGGTCATCTCCTGACCTTCTTTGTGGACGGTAAGATTCTACATATTCAGGTAACTGGGCGTGATTGAAATATACCTGAACGAAGGGATCTTGGGGTAAGGGAGTAAGTTTTTGCGTTTGGGGGACTGCTTTTTGGCAAGCTGAGAGGAAGAATGCCAAAACAATTGCCGGAAAAAGTTTTGGGAGATTGCGGGTAGGTAGATGCAACATCACTCACCAAAGAAAAGATTTTGGGTAATTTTAGTTACCAGCTATTAAGTACAATAACATCAGATAAATCAGTAGAGATTAATTAAGTTACAGACTTTTGGGGAATTTACAAGGTAATTTTAGATCGGGCTGTTTTTTCGCTGGGATTAATACAACTTTAACTAGGTGGGCACTCTTTTGGGTGCCAAATAGGAGGCACACCGTTGTTTTATGGCAAGACGAAAGAAGCTGTTTCCCTGTGGTCATAAGGGTTATGGGCAAATTTGCCATTGTTGCGCCCAAATACGCGCCATTTTGGAACAGAAGCGGCGGGAAAAACAAGATTGGGAGTCTACCTTTAATGAAGACCCCATTAATTTAAGGGATTTGCCTTATCATGTGGTGACTAAGGCGCGTTTGGTAATCGCCGCTTTACAAGAAAATAAGGATTATCGAGAGTTTGGTGGAAAGCGTTTGCGCTACGATCGCTTTATCATTAGTATTCCCATCACCCGCAATTACCGAATGCTTTGCCGTGACTGCGGTACAATGTTAATTCCCCAAGAGGTTTTGTCTCATGAGGATTATAACGTCAAGAAACCTGGTTGTTAGGGGTTTTCGGAGCAGGGGAGATGGGGAGATGGGGAGATGGGGAGATGGGGGGAAGAAGAAGTTTATTAACTCAAAATTCAAAACTTTTTTCTGTGTCTTTAGGTACAAATTGATAACTAAACAAATTAAGGTGGAATCAGCGTTATATTCTAAAAGTTAAATAATCTGTTGTTTCTGAAACTGTTAGAGTTAAAAATATGCAAATTTATTTAGATTACAGCGCCACAACTCCGCCCCGTCCAGAGGCGATCGCACTTATGCAACAAATCCTCACTCAACAGTGGGGAAATCCTTCCAGTTTGCATGAGTGGGGGCAAAGGTCAGCAACTATATTAGAACAAGCGAGAATGCAAGTAGCAGGGTTAATTAATGCGCCTGCTGATGGGATTATTTTTACTTCTGGTGGTACGGAAGCAGATAATTTGGCGATTATGGGTGTGGCGCGATGTTATTCTCAACCGCAACATATTATTATTTCTAGTGTGGAACATTCAGCGATTTCCGAACCTGCAAAGTTGTTGGAAAGTTGGGGTTGGGAAATCACTCGTTTACCTGTGAATAGTTGGGGTTGGGTGAATCCAAATGATTTGCAAAATGCTTTGCGAACGAACACGGTTTTAGTTTCAATTATTTATGGTCAAAGCGAAGTGGGAACTTTGCAATCAATTGAAAAATTGAGCGAAATTGCCCGTTCTCATGGGGTATTATTTCATACTGATGCGGTGCAAGTGGCGGGAAGATTGCCGATCGATGTGCAAAAATTAGGGGTAGATTTGCTTTCCCTTTCCAGTCACAAAATTTATGGCCCTCAAGGTGCGGGTGCGTTGTATGTGCGTCCGGGTGTGGAGTTGGTGCCTTTGTTGGGTGGTGGGGGTCAGGAAATGAAGTTGCGATCGGGAACGCAAGCTGTACCAATTATCGCTGGTTTTGGTGTGGCGGCGGAGTTGGCGGCGCAGGAAATGAGTGAAGAAACGCCAAGATTGATCGGGTTGCGCGATCGGCTTTTTGAGCAATTATCTGATTTGATAAACCTTCAATCTACTGGACATCGTTGGCAGCGTTTACCCCATCATGTGAGTTTTTGTTTGCTAAATGCTGATGGTAAAAAATTAAGTGGTAAAACGATCGTTCGGCAATTAAATTTAGCCGGAATTGGGATTAGTGCTGGTGCTGCTTGTAACAGTGGTAAACTTAATCCTAGTCCGATACTACTGGCAATGGGCTACAGCAATCAAATGGCAAAAGCTGGAATTCGTCTGACTTTGGGGCGTTATACTACTGAAGAAGACGTAGATTGGACGGCGATGGTTTTACAGCAAGTTTTACAAAGGTTGACTCCTGAACCAGCTTTATCTAAAGTTTAGTTTTTACCTTTGCACTTGCTGTAGAGGTTTCCGTATCTATCAATTAAATAGGTAATCATGTTGTCAATTTGTTCAGCTTATTTTGCCTCAAATTGTTTACTGAAAAATGAGGTGATTTATCCTAAGTTAACTAATTCATCTACAAATGTTTCGGTAGAGCAGTATTTTTGTCGAGGTAAGCGAGATTATTTCAATTATAAGTTAGGCAGTGCTTTGACAAACTTCTATGAAGCTTTGCGGCGCAATCCTCACTATGCAAACATTTATTTCTACCGAGGTAACACTTATGTATTATTAGGAGATTTACCAAATGCGATCGCTAATTACAATTTTCTCTTGCGCCTCAAACCTGACTTTCCTAACGCTCATTTAGTTTATGCTAATCGGGGAACTGCGTATGCGCGATCGAAGAATTATCGGGCTGCTATTGCTGATTATACCCAATCAATTAGACTGAATAGTTCTACGCCTTTAGTGCGAGAAAATAGAGGATTTGCTAATTATTTTTTGGGCTATAATCAAGCTGCAATTGCTGATTTTCTAGCAGAAGCCAGATTATTTAAATTTAAATTTGCTCAAATGATGGAGTTAATTGAAGCAGTCCGAAATAAAGACGAAAGTAAATTAAAAACTAGTTGGCCGATCGTTCCCCCGAATAAGGGACAAGAGATGAAAGGCTGTTAAAGTCAATAAATTTTAGATTTCAACTCTTCAAATCTAAAATTTGCTTATTTATTATTATTTAATGACTCTAGTTCCAAATCTTTAGGATTAGGTAACTTATTAATTGCCATAATTTCTTTATGATGAATAGTATTAATTGCTACTTGCCAAGAAAAGGCAAAGGATTGGAAAGCTTCGGGGGAAATGCGATCGGTATCTAAGTCTTGCACAACTTGCCGAAGAATTTTGAATAATTCTTGCCGTAAGTTTTCCAAATCTTCTAATTTATCTGTCTGGCGTGCTGTTTCTGTTAAAGCTAAAATTTTTAAATTGTAATTATCAGCACGGTTTTTTTGTTTAGCTACAAAATTGGAACGCAAAGACCACAAACCAGAACCAACCAAAGTAGCAATTGATATCAACAAAGCAAAATAATCAGCATTTTCAGCCAGAAAAAAGGGTTTTTCGCGATCGTAGTAATCTCTGGCTCCTTCATGCAAACTAAAACCTAAATTTTGACCTATATCTGGTTGAGAAATGGTAGCAGCTTTCGGTTCAATTTTCACCAAATCATGACGATTCTCATAGAGAATACTGGTAATGTCTTTAACTAATTTGCCAGGTATTTGTTCACTGGTGATTAATGCTGCTTGCACACCAACAGTAGGTAAATTATCTTCAGGAACAGCCGGAATAGCTTTATAAGTTCCTTTAGGAATTGTACTATCAACCAAATAAGGATAAGAGATTTTCATGGCTGCTGCTTGGTCGATCGGAATCATTCGTGCTTGAGTTGTTCTCAGTAATTCCCTTGTCCAACTATTACCTATTGGCAAAGTCCGAAAAATCGCATCTACTTGACCGTTACGCAAAGCTAATGCTGCTTGTTGAGGAGTCATTTCCCGCAACTGAAAATCAGTAGGTTTAAAATCATAATGCTTAGCTAAAATCCAAAAAGCATTATAAGCACCACTGCCTTTAGGCATTAAGGCTATACGTTTACCTTTGAGGTCGAAAATGCTTTTAATTTCGGATTTTTGCGAAACAATTAAATGGAAAACTTCTGGATAAATTAGAGCAATAGCACGGGCTGAAGGCTTGGCTGGTGTATCATTTTGGACAAGAGCAAGTTGTACTTTACCTTCATCTAAGAGTTGCATATTTTCCACAGAACCATTAGTAGGTATTACTTTTAGTTGAATGCGCGGTTCATTCTTGGCAATTACCTGGCGTATCGCTTCACCAAAAGTATAGTAATCTCCGCCTTTACTACCTGTGGCAAGTTTGAGTTCGATCGTACTATTTTTTTGTTTTATTAAGTTCCAAATAGTCCCGCCAGCGATCGTTAAACATAATACAGCTATGGAAACAGAAGCAATTAATTTACGACTCATGAATTTTAGATGGTATTAGTGGCGTTTTTGAATAATACTATTGTTGATCGTAAGTTAACTTAAAACCCAGCTACAAATCCTCTATGGTGGAACTTCCCAAAACTTTAGAAGAAGCGATCGCACAAGCACAACAAGCTACCCTAGCAGCGATCGCAAATGGACAAAATAGAATCCAAGTCGAAATGGTGTTTCCCGAAATCGCCTTGCAAGCGCAGTCGATCGCACTACAATTTCTTCCTGTGTTCGACAATCTCCCTAATTTCCAAAACAGTGAAGACGCAGAAGCAAAAACTCGTCCCCAAGTGAAAGTGTTTTTCCCTGATGCAGGTGCAGCAGCGTTGGCGCGACGCGACTGGGGAAAAGATATTCCCTACAAATTAGAAGATATTGGTTTAGGTAGATTGCCAGTACAAGATAAAATTGCTCCCGAAGATGATGTTTTTCTGTTAATTGATCCCAGTTCTGTGGAAGTGGGGGAAGTGGAAAAAATTTGTAATGCAGTTGGCGATCGACCTGTAATTTTACTCAACCCACACTTAGAAGATGCTGGTACTGTAGGAATTGGTTACAGTACACGCCAATTGCGTCTGCGTTTTCTTAGTACACTCTTTTCCTGTTACTATGTTCGACCATTACAAGGTGCAGCAATTTTCCGTTGTTATCCTGGTTTATGGCAAGTTTGGTTAGAAAATAACAGCGAATATCAACTCTTGGTGGAATTACCGACAAAACCAGTTGGTGAGGAAATCGATCAAATTTTAATGAGAGAAACTCAACCAACAAGTGATAATTCCGGTGATGCACCAAAACCGAAAAAACCCGGAATTTTTGCCAGTATGCAACGCTTTTTACGTGCCTTGAATAACTAATTCATCGAGTGAGGGTGGAAAATTTTCCACCCTAATAAAATAAGGTAAACTAATAAAAAGTCCGTTGTAAACACTTCAGTGTTTCACTAGCGCTAAAGCGCCGACAACAAACCTGTCCGTTGTAAACACTTCAGTGTTTCCCTAGCGCTAAAGCGCTCACAACAAACCTGTCCGTTGTAAACACTTTAGTGTTTCACTAGCGCTAAAGCGCTCACAACAAACCTGTCCGTTGTAAACACTTCAGTGTTTCACTAGCGCTAAAGCGCTCACAACAAACCTGTCCGTTGTAAACACTTCAGTGTTTCACTAGCGCTAAAGCGCTCACAACAAACTAAAAAACAAACTCACAATATGTACGAATATCGTAAATTAACTCCAAAACAAAAAGCTGAATTAGTTGAGCATCGCTTAAAACGTGGTTTTCCACCTCACTCCCCACCGCATCAAGTACGGAATAGATCTCTTTATTTATTAACATCAGCTTGTTATGAACATAAGTGTCATTTAAATTCTGAATCTCGCCGTCAGCAACTACTAGATCTAATATTTGAAAAGTTTATAACTAATGATATAGAGATTTTAGCTTGGGTTATTTTACCTAATCACTATCATCTTTTAGTGCATTTAATAAATTTTGATATATTAAGTGAATTATTTCGCCAAATTCATGGTGCAACATCTCGAAAATGGAATTTGGAAGAAAATATAACTGGGCGAAAAATATGGTGTAAATGGAACGATCGCGCTATTCGTTCCGAAAGACATTATTATACAACTCTTAATTATATTCATTACAACCCAGTCAAACATAATTGGGCAAATTCTCCTTACAATTGGGTTCATAGTAGCGTTCACTGGTATTTTCAAGAATATGGAAGACAGTGGTTGCGTGATGCTTGGGTTGAATATCCAGTAAGAGATTACGGAATTGACTGGGATAAGTAAGTAGCAAGTAGCGCTGAAGCGCCGACAACAAACCTGTCCGTTGTAAACACTTCAGTGTTTCACTAGCGCTAAAGCGCTCACAACAAACCTGTCCGTTGTAAACACTTCAGTGTTTCACTAGCGCTAAAGCGCCGACAACAAACCTGTCCGTTGTAAACACTTCAGTGTTTAACTAGCGCTAAAGCGCTCACAACGAACCTGTCTGTTGTAAACACTTCAGTGTTTAACTTGAAATATACTCATACAATTTATCTGTCATCCGAATCGGCGTTACATCCAAATAAATATTCATAACAGTGTAATCTTCACTGCCAAAAGCACTGGTAAAATATCCTAAAGTATCCGTTCCCTTTCTAAACTTAAATTCAAAACCTAATTCGGGTTTTTCATCTTCGGAAATATTGGTAAATGCTAACCCAATTACTTCTTGTTGCTCGTTGTCAACAAAGTTAAACATCAAATCTACTACAACTGTATTTGCCAAGATATCGGGATACAATTTCTGATGATTAAAATGAGGTTGATAAATGGGATTGTTCGGTTCTACTTTGGTTCCCGCTAATTTTAGCGGATGGACAATCACTTCTTTAGTTTGCAAATTAAATTTGTCACCCCGATCCAAATATGTTAATTTGACATTTTTGATATTAAACTCTTTAATACTTGGGTTAGTAGTGGCGGCAGATAAATCCATGACTAAAGCGCCTTTGTATCCGATGACTTCAGCAATGTTATTCTTCACTACTAAAGCAGTATTTTCATCTACACCTATTCCTAAATTGTAGCCTTTCTTTTTCATGACTACTAAGGAACGGGCAAATCTTCCGCGAATGAAGAAATGCTGATCGATGAAAATATCGTTGCCAATAAAACCTAGTCCTTTATCTATTTCTTTACCTTCGGTTACACCATATTTTAAAACGCTTAATACATTGTTTGCGTCGCGAAACATGGTATCACTCATAATTGCTGCACCTGCACTAGTTCCAGCAATTACACCGCCTTTTTTATAAAGTTTCCAAATAGCATCTAATAGCGGGGTTTTTTCCCCTGTTTCAGTATAAAGTGCCTGAGTTATTCTTTCTTGGGAACCGCCAGTAAAGTAAACTCCTTCACACTCTTCTAATTCTTTAATTAAAGCGGAATCTTGTACAGCTTTTCGGTAATCTACATCGATATTTTCCACAGCAACGGGGATGAAAATTGGTTCAGCACCATATTTTTTAAATGCTTCTACTGAATATTTGCCGCTGTTAATGGGATTACCGCTAGCTGTTGGTAAAACGGCAATTTTAGCGCCTTTTCCCCCAGCTAATTCAATGATTTTCTGGAAAACTTCGGCATTATCGTAACGGAGATTACCGCCAGCAATTACTAATGAAGGTGAAGGTTCAGGAGATGAGTTCACAGTTGTTGCTGTTTCTTGAGGATTTGCTAAACTAAGAGGAATCACTCTAATGAGTACTGCGATCGCTAATATAACAAATACCAACCATGACCGCTTATTCATTTTTCTTGATTTTTACTGTTTAATTAGATTGAATTCCAGATTTTAATAAATTATACCATAACCTTATTGACTAATTTAAAAATGAGTTCCAAAATTACATTATCACCTCACGTATCTCCTTTGCTTTATTGGTCACTTTTGCCGATTCATCGAATTTTTCTCAGTTTGTACTTTGGTAAAATTATCATCAAAGGAGAGGAATATTTACCAGAGATTGGCCCTGTAGTAATTGCGCCGAAACACTATAGTCGTTGGGACCCGTTATTGATTAGTTTACTGAGCAGAGAACCCCTGTTTTTCATGACTAATGCAAATCAATTCGGGGGTATTCAAGGCTGGTTTATTGAAAGATTGGGAGCTTTCCCGGTTGATTTAAATCATCCTACCGTATCTAGTATGCGTAATGCAATTGAGTTGTTACAAGCTGGGAAAAAATTGGTGTTATTTCCAGAAGGGGGAATTGTGCGCGATCGAATTTTGCGCTCGCTCAAACCAGGATTAGCGAGATTAGTCTTACAAGCAGAAGCCAAGTTACCTCAACCCACCTCCATTCCCATCATTCCCATTACCTTAAAATATCAACCTAATGCTAACTTTTTAGCAGATGTATTCATCAACATCAATCCCCCAATTTATAGTCGAGATTATCGCCAAAAAAATGACAAAGAAACAGCTATTCTCCTCACACAAGCTTTAGAAACTTCTTTAATCGAAAGTTTAAAAAGTGAGTAACAATTTGTCCCCCCTGATTCGTAGGCTCAGATCTTGCAGCAACTCAAAACATCCAGCAATAATTAATTCGTTGATAGGCGATCGTTATTTTTTTGAACCGCGTTCGCGAAGCGGTTCAAAAAAAATCCCTTTCAGAAATCAAATAGGACTTCTATAAGCAACTAAGCTGCATCGGCAAATCTAATTCTTAGATAATCCTCTTCCATTTTCGCACCAGCAGGTTGCAAAGTTGCTAAAGCTTGAGGTAAAACCAAATTGCGACGATGATTACCAATGCGGATATTTAATTCATCACCTGTTTTGCTTAATTGAACTTGGTCTTTGGCAATACCAGGCAAGTACAATTCTAAAGTATATTGATTGCGGTCTTGCACAACTTTGACAGTGGTTTCTTGATAATAAACCTGGGTTGGGTCTTCATCTTTATACAACGTATCTTTCAATCTTTCCAAAGCCGCTAAACCACACATTTCTTCTGAAAATAACGGAACTTCCTTCACGGGTAAAGGATGGAAATTTTCGTGGATTTCTTGACGATATTGTTGTTGGTTTTCCTTCCATCTTTGGAAGAATGGGTCTTGGATTTCACCCGGAAGAATGCGATTAGCAACTATTAAATCTGTAGAAACATTGTACAAACTTAAGTAAGCATGGGCACGTAGCGATTCCTTAATCACCATTTTTTCAGGATTTGTGACTAAGCGTACAGAAGTTTGGGTATTATCAACTAAGATTTTTTCTAGTGCTTCGATTTGCTGATAAAATTCGTAGGGCGCGTCCATTACTTCTTTATCAGGTAAAGAAAAGCCTGCGATCGGTCTAAAGATTGGCTCAACCAAAGGTCTGAGTGCAACTGAAATCCCCTGCAACGGTTTGTAAAAACGGCGCATATACCATCCGCTAACTTCCGGTAAGCTGAGTAAGCGCAGCGCAGTTCCAGTTGGTGCAGAGTCAATAATGAGTACATCGTACTCACCCTCATCGTAGTGGCGTTTCATTCTCACTAAACCGAAGATTTCATCCATCCCCGGTAAAATCGCCAATTCTTCCGCCTGAACTCCCTCCAAACCCCTTGCTTGTAAAACGTGAGTGATGTATCGCTTCACCGCACCCCAGTTTTGTTCCAATTCCACCAAAGCATCCAGTTCCGCACCCCACAAATTTGGGCGAACTGCTCTGGGTTCATGTCCCAATTCCATATCAAAGCTATCTGCTAAGGAGTGTGCGGGGTCAGTACTTAAAACTAGGGTACGATAGCCGAGTTCAGCACAACGCAGTCCAGTAGCAGCGGCGACGGAGGTTTTTCCCACGCCTCCCTTTCCAGTCATGAGAATTAAACGCATAATTTTCCTCTGTTGCCTGAGAATTGTTTACATTTATTTACTTTATCTATTATTTTGCGGAATTAGGTGCTGTTTGAGAACATCTAACCGCGAACAGTTCCAATAGTCGATATGGGAAACGATTAAACCATCGGAGTTCAGCTTTAATTCACTCCACCCAGAAATGCTAATCCGAGGTTTCCAAGGTAAAGGTGTATTCCAGCTTAACGTCCAACGAGTTTCGATGAAATCTCCCTTCCGACTAATCTCATGTAAATCAAGTTGTGGGTCAATAAACCAAGTGCGGATAAAGCCGATCATTTGTTGATACCGCTTGACACCGTGAAACTGATTCATCGGGTCTTGGAAATAAACGTTTTCCGCGTAAATACTGTAAGTTTGGTCTAAGGGAAATTTCTGGTAGTCTTGGCGCAAAATTTCGATGATGTCCATTTCTGAGTAAGAGTTTTTGGGTATTATTACTCAATTTATTGATTAACCGCAAAATTACTGGCTGTTGCTCGGTCAAATCCGAAATATTTGTTAATAATTGGAATAATAACTAGTTTCTATCTCATCTATATCGAAATTAAAGAGGTTACTGTGGCTCTATATGCAGAATTACACCGTCACTTAGGCGGATCGGTTGTACCCCGCGTTCTCTGGCGCTATTTTCATCGCAGTGATGCTGATTTAGCAAATCGTTTTCCTGAGTATTCTGAGTTTGAGGAGTTTTACACTAAACCTCGGAATACATTAGATGAGTATTTGGAATTGCATACTCTGGTTGAAGGTGTGCAAACTACCCAAACTTTACCATACTTTATTTATCGCTTAATTCGCGGCGCTTATATTTTTGAAAATCTGGCTTATTTAGAGTTACGTTATACTCCTTTTTTGCGGACTTCTGACAAACTCAGTCAAACGGAAAGAATTGACCAAATGGCTGAAATTGTCGATATTGTGGGTATTTCTAGTCAGGTGAAGGAGTATCCTATTGTTACGAGTCAAATTTTGTGTATGCACTCGCGACTTCCTTATGAGGTGAATAAGGCGATCGTGGAATTAGCTGCACAAAAACGGCAATATGTTTGTGCGATCGATCTAGCAGGTGGCGATGCTCATTATGCCGATCGCTTAGACGAGTTTATCGAATTATACGCTTATGCGCGATCGCTCGGTTTAAAAACTACTGGACACCTTTACGAAACTAAAGAAGGTTGTTATCCAGAACTTTTACCTTATTTAATGCGAATCGGACATGGCATTCAAATTCCCTTACTATATCCCGAACTTCTCGGTGAGTTAGCAAGTGCTGGTACTTGTTTGGAAGTTTGTCCCACGACTTACTTGAAAACTGGCAACCTGGAAGATATTCGACAACTCAAAGTAGTTTTCGATCGCTGTTTCGCCGCAGGTGTAGACATTGCTATTTGCACCGATAATGCTGGTTTACATAATGTCCGTTTACCCTTTGAATATGAAAACTTGCTAACCTACGACATCATCGGTTTTGAGGAATTGCAAGCTTGTCAAAATGCCTCTTTTCGTCATGCCTTTGCTTGGCCTTACGAACAGCCACCAGCCCTCTTATTAAACGGACTGTTTCAAACCGCAACCTCAGATTTTGCAGATGTTGATTTGAATGAATTTGAATTAGTTAATCGAAACTAAAAAGAGGTAAAATTTCACCCGAACAATAGAATTCAGAAACTCAGTTGGGAAAAAAATTCTGAGCTTTAGTTTCTAGAATTCTTTTTTTTGGAAAAATTTGGTTCGTTGTGAGGACTTTAGTCCTTTGATTCCAGAATTTACGACTAAAGTCGCTACAACAAACAATCTAAAATAGATTTTAGGCTCCTTGGTTTATGGCGGTTTCGATTTGTTTAAACTCGACTTGTAAACGGTTTTTCAACTTGTCAGGAACCGGACGATTCGGGTAGGATGCGTAGTGTGAACCCAAAGCGTTTAATGCAGTTCGCATTGTGGTAAAAGAGCGCAAATTTTTCAACGAACTATCCCGCCAGTAAAGAGCAGCAAAATCATTGATTTTTTTCTTTGCTTCAGCTTGTGCTGCTGCTTTATTCGGTGCATCATTTGGTAGTTCGATCGCATTTCTCAAACTAGCCACTACATCCAAGGTATCCTGACTATATTTACCAGTTAAACCTGATGGTGTCGAACAACCTACCAAACCAATGGTAACAACTAAAACTAGGGCGAACAGACGGGACAAATAACGCTTCATAAGCCTTTTTCAGATCTGATTAGCTATGTCCCATCCTATCTTGAAATGAGTACATCAACTCAAAATTTTCTGATTTAGAACTCCGAAGACAAGAAGGAAGGAACAACTTTTTTCCCTCCTACCTTGGAGCCTTCTGCCTTGGAGCCTTCTTAAAAATCAACCGAAGCGTCCACTCACATACTCACGAGTAGATTCTTCTTTGGGACTTTGGAAAATGGATTCGGTGTTGTCGTACTCAACTAAATAACCTGTGCGTCCACCTTTTTCGGAAAGTTGCACATTAAAAAAGGCAGTGCGATCGGAAACCCGTGATGCTTGCTGCATATTATGGGTAACGATAATAATTGTATATTGCTGTTTTAATTCATGGAGCAAATCTTCAACCCGCAAGGTAGAAATCGGGTCAAGTGCCGAGCAAGGTTCATCCATTAGAATAACTTCTGGTTGCACTGCGATCGCACGAGCAATACACAAACGTTGTTGTTGACCACCAGATAAAGATAACCCACTTTGTCTCAGTTTATCTTTAACTTCATCCCATAAAGCTGCTCCTCTGAGCGATCGTTCTACCAACTCATCCATATCACCTTTATATCGGTTTAAACGTGGGCCAAAGGCAATATTGTCATAAATTGATTTCGGAAAAGGATTGGCTTTTTGAAACACCATACCAATCCGACGACGCACTTCCACAGGGTCAATATTACTATCGTAAAGATTCCTGCCATTGTAAGTAATAGCACCTTCCAATCGGAAACTGTCAATTAAATCATTCAGTCGATTAAAGCAGCGTAGCAACGTACTTTTACCACAACCAGAAGGGCCAATAAAAGCCGTAATCTGATTTCTGGGAATATCCATCACGACATCCCGCACAGCTAAGAAACTGCCATAATAAATATTTGCATTACGCACTTGAAAAACACTGTCAGTAGATTTAACTGTTTGGGGATTGGTTTTTGGATTAGAACGCATATACACCTGTTTTGTTTGGATACATTCGTCAAATAATATGTTTTGCGGACGCTGGAATAATTTACTCTGCGGGTTTCATTTTCCAGCAATGAATCTTCATTTCTTCAAGATGCTTCTTGTCTACTCGTCAGCCAAGAAGCAACAATCACAACACAGACTTTTTTTGGTGAATTTTTACTGTTCGTTACTTAACTTAGAGTTCCTTCACCTATATCTTAAGGCAGATTTCCGACATCTAATATTAATTTTATGTTATGGGTGATGATTTTATTGTGAATTATTTCCCTCCTAGCTATCATTGCCTTGCGTATTAGACATATTTACCTTAAGCTTTCCTACTGGTAACGTAACGAGTAATGATACTAGTAATTAACACCAACAACACCAGAATTAAAGAAGCTGCCCAAGCCAATTGTTGTTGATTTTTGAAAGGTACGATCGCAAAATTATATACTAGCACCGCCAAAGAAGCAGTTGGTTGCAAGAACGCATCTGGCGGCCAAAGTTGCGGCCAAAATTGTGAGAACAAAGCCGTAAACAACAAAGGCGCAGTTTCTCCCGCCGCACGCGCCACTGCTAACGTAGTACCTGTGACAATTGCCGGAACAGCAGCAGGTAAAACCACACCCCAAACAGTTTGAAATTTAGTTGCACCCAAACCCACAGCAGCTTGGCGTACATCTTTTGGCACCAACTGTAACGCTTCATCAGTAGTTCTGACAATAATCGGCAACATTAACACTGACAAAGCAATACCACCTGCAATGGGAGAATAAGAACCCCATCCCAAAGTCGTAAAAGTCAAAACCACAGCAGCGTAAGCAAACACCCCAGCAATAATCGAAGGAACACCACTAAGAATATTAGTTGCAAATCTCACCCAACGGGAAACTTTTCCCGTACTAAATTCCGTCAAATAAATTGATGCCATTACGCCAAAAGGAACGCTAATTAACGCCCCAATTCCCACCATCATAACTGTGCCCAGAATCGCATTTCCAAAACCTCCACCTTCTACCATTGGCGGCGGTGGCAATTCCACAAATACACTAGGAGAAATACTAGTTATACCTTGTACAGTCACATAAATAAGTACAGCAAACAAAGGTATAACTGCCATAGCAGCAAGAAGAAATGCCACCCCTGTCATCATGTTATTAAACAAAGTCCGGGAAGAAAAATTGGCACGTACCAAACCACTGCTATCAAAAGAAGAATCCTTTTCTGGGTAACTCCGGGTCATAATTTCAATCTCTAAATTTGCGGCAATTATTTGAGTAGTTTGGATTATTTTAATTTCTCATGAACCAGCTATCATCAAAACTAAATTCGCTTCACTCTTTGCACAATTAAATCAGCGAAAATGTTGACTATCAACGTCAAAATAAACAGCACTAAAGCTGCATACATTAAAGCTGAAACTTGCAACCCACTAGCTTCAGCAAATTGACTTGCCAACAGCGAAGCAATCGTATTTCCTGGCGCTAACAAAGAGGTATTAATCGTATTAGCATTACCAATTAACATCGTGATTGCCATTGTTTCTCCCATAGCCCGACCCAGCGCCAACATCACGCCCCCAACAATACCAGAAATTGCTGCGGGAATCAGCACTTGGAGAATAGTTTCCCATCTCGTAGCACCTAAACCCAAAGAAGCTTGACGTAAATCAGGAGGCAGAGAAGTTAAAGCATCACGGGAGATAGCAGTAATGATTGGCAAAACCATAATTGCTAATACCAAAGACGCTGGTAGAATACCAGGGCCAGCTAAAGGAGTGCTAAACAACGGAAACCAACCAAACCAACTATATAACCATGCCCCTAGAGTACTTCGCAGCAAGGGAATTACCACAAAAATTCCCCAAATCCCATAAACTACACTAGGAATTGCTGCTAGTAGTTCTACCAAAAATACTAGAATTGTGCGAACTTTAAGTGGCAAAAAATTCTCGCTCAAAATTACTGCTGTACCCACTCCAACTGGCACAGCTATCAGTAAAGCAATGAAAGCAGTAACTAGGGTTCCATAAATTTGAGGTAATACCCCAAACTGATTTGTGACTGGATTCCAAGCACTTTGAAAAATGAATCCCAGTCCAAAAGCTTGGATTGCTGGTAAAGCATCTTTAGCTACCTGAAATGCTATCCACAGCAATAAAACTGCAATTCCTAACGCAAATAAACGAGTTAACCAAACAAACCCACTATCTAACCTTTTATCTAAGGCTGTAGGTGGTTGGAAAATACCAGAATTTTCCTTTGCTCCTGTGCTACTCATGATTGCTCTGATGAAAGATTTATGAAAGAAAAATTGACAAATGAGAGAGCGAACTTTAATAGATTCAGCATTTTTTGTAATGCTGCTAAATACAATTTGACTACCTTCACCTTAAGTAATTTTAGTAGCAAGATTGATTGCTAGTAACTAAGGAGTAGTAGCTGGTGTGGGAGTTGCACCAGGAGTAGTGGTAGTAGTATCTGGAGTCGTTGCACCAGGAGTGGTGGTAGTAGTATCTGGAGTCGTTGCACCAGGAGTGGTGGTAGTAGTATCTGGAGTCGTTGCACCAGGAGTGGTGGTAGCTGCTTCAGGACTAGCTGTACTCGGAGTGACGGTAGTTGCACCCGGAGTTGTTGCACCTGGACTAGCAGCAGTTGTATCTGGAGTTCCTGCTGGAGGAGCAACCGCAATGTTGTAATCTGGGCTAATTGCCTGAGCAACGGTAGCTACTTTAGAAGCAACTTTTGGTGGCAGAGCAATATAACCTAACTGAGGAGCAATTTTTTGTCCTTCAGTCAAAGCATATTCCACCATTGCTTCCATAGTTTTGGCTTTGGCTGCATCTGGATATTTCGGATAGACTAGCAACCAGGTATAGCTGACTATGGGGTAAGAGTCTGTACCTTCTGGGTCAACAATGAAGGCTCGTAAGTTTTCTGGTAGTTGTACTGAGTCTAAAGCACTAGAAGCTGTTTGTTCATTGTATGTAACGTAATTGCCTGCTTTATTTTCTAAAGTGGCGAATTTGAGATTATTTTGTTTGGCGTAACCGTATTCAATGTAACCAATGGAGCCTGCTGTTTGGGCTATTTGAGCAGTCACACCTTCGTTACCTTTGGCACCTACACCTGTCGGCCAAGATACTGTTTTACCGTCACCGACTTTCGATTTCCAAGTGGGACTAATGGCGCTCAAATATTTGGTGAATATGCCTGTGGTTCCGCTACCATCAGCACGATAAACTACTGTGATGGGTGAGTTAGGTAGGGTTACGCCTGGGTTAGCTTCGGCAATTTTGGGGTCATTCCAAGTCTTGATATTCCCCAAAAAGATGTCTGCTAAAACATTTCGGGATAGTTTTAAGTTTTCTACTCCGGGTGCGTTGTAAGCTAAGACGATGCCACCTGCGGTTACTGGTAGCATGAGTGCGCCGCCTTGAACTTTTGCTAGTTCTTCGTCGGTCATGGCGACATCGCTAGCGCCAAAGTCTACTGTTTTGTTAATAAACTGTTGGACACCTGCACCACTACCAACTGACTGGTAGTTGATTCTAGCTTTGGGATTGATTTTATTGAACTGTGCAAACCAACTTTGATACAAGGGTGCGGGGAAAGATGCGCCTGCACCTGAGAGTAGGACGTTTTGCGTTAGGTCGAGTCTGGATGGAGTGGTGGTGGTAGGTGTTCCTGGTGCTACTGCTGGGCTAGCATTGGGAGCAGCAGGAGTGGTTTGAGTGGCTGTTGGTGTGGTTTGTGATGGGCCACAAGAACTTAAGCTAATGGTCAAAGCTACTCCAGAAAGGGCAGCAGCTACAGTCTTGGGATTGGTGAGAGTAAGACGTAAAATCATTCGGGTAAATTTTCAGCTTTTTTTGTTAAAAACCCTTTGCAGCATAGCTCTTTATGGTAAAGATAAGGTTAACATCAAAGATTCCTCCGTTTGGGTGAGGAAAAAGTAAAACAGTTTGCTACTCGTTAACTTGTGAGATGATATTTCTGGGATAAACTGACTTTTTAGTAGTAGAGGGTTAAGTGTGAGAGAAACGCTGTTATTAACTTCTAATAATTCTGTTGTGGATGAGAATGCTCTTAATGTTGAGCAACCGTTGCGAGAATGGTTACAAAAGCTGACAGAGGAAATTATTGCTGGGAAACGGCTGAGTCGCTCTGAAGCGATCGCACTCACCAACATAGAAGGTGAAGAAAACATTTTGTTATTATGTGCCGCTGCTGACCAAGTGCGTCAAGCTTGTTGTGGTAATACAGTAGATTTATGCAGCATCGTTAATGTTAAATCGGGCAATTGTTCCGAAAATTGTGGTTTTTGCTCTCAATCAGTTCATCATCCAGGTAATGATTCACCTGTGTATGGATTGAAGTCTAAAGAGGAAATTTTAGCCCAAGCAAAAGCAGCTGAAGCGGCAGGTGCTAAGAGATTTTGCTTAGTTAGTCAGGGAAGAGGTATTAAATACAACAGCCCTAAATCATCGGAGTTTGAAAACATTTTAGAAACAGTGCGGCAAATTGTTGCTGAAACTGAGATTAAACCTTGCTGTGCTTTGGGAGAAGTGACCGCAGAACAAGCCAAAGCACTGAAAGAAGCAGGTGTAACGCGCTACAACCATAATTTAGAAGCATCGGAAAACTTTTATTCGCAGATTGTCACTACCCACAGTTGGCAAGATAGAGTGGAAACGGTGAAAAACCTGAAAGCGGCGGGAATTCAAGCTTGCACAGGTGGAATTATCGGGATGGGTGAAAGCTGGGAAGATCGGGTAGATTTGGCTTTAGCTTTGCGGGAATTAAAAGTAGAATCGGTGCCAATTAATTTGTTAAATCCGAGAGTGGGAACACCGTTAGGCGATCGCACTAAACTAGATCCTATTGAAGCACTAAAGGCGATCGCGACCTTTCGCATGATTCTACCAGAACAAATTCTCCGCTACGCTGGTGGACGGGAAGCCGTTATGGGAGAACTGCAAGCAATGGGATTAAAAGCAGGAATCAACGCCATGTTGATTGGACATTATTTAACCACAATGGGACAACCCCCAGAACAAGACCATGCCATGTTAGAAAAACTGGGACTGCAAGGCGGTGAAGCACCAATTCCCCAAAACTCATAGTTCCAAATTAACTCAACGAACTATTAACAACCCATTACCAATTACCCATTACCAATTACCAATAGTTGTGTTTTCTGCCACTGAACTTTTGTGGGCCTTCATTGGTTTACTGCTTACCATTGGTGGCACCTTTTTAGAAGCATCTGTAACTGCTTTACCTTGGCACTGGAGTGAGTCAGGAATTCCCATTCACTCTTTAGGTGTCACTTATCAAATTGGTGCAGTACTATTAGTAGGTTGTCTTGGTGGCAAAAATGCAGGTGCCCTTTCCCAAATTGCTTATTTAGTACTGGGTTTAACTTGGTTGCCTGTCTTTTCCCAAGGCGGGGGAATTGCCTATCTCAAATTGCCTAGTTTTGGATATTTGTTGGGATTTGTTCCTGGTGCTTGGATATGTGGTTATTTAGCGTTTCGCCAACCACTGAAATTAGAATCTTTAGCCCTTAGCTGCCTTTGCGGTTTACTAGTGATTCATTTAGTTGGTATCAGCTATTTAGTTTGCAATTACTATATAACTTTGGCGAATACAGAAACTATTCCTCCCCTAGTTGCGGATATTCAAAAGTACTCTTTAGACCCTATCCCAGGACAATTAGCTCTTGTTTGTGCAGCTACAGTGTTAGCTTTTATCCTCAGACGCATCATGTTTTACTAATGATTGGTCATTCGTCATTTGTATTTTTACTACTAAATAATAGGCAAAATTGACGAAATTCAAAGGGTGTAATTGATAATGAAATTACTCGTAAATAACGAATGAGTGACGACCAACAATCAATGACTAATGACCAATGACTATCAACCAATGACTATTAACCAATGATTAAAAATCGTTTTTTTTGGCTTGTTGCCTTGATTTGTATTGTTGTAGACCAAATTACTAAATATTGGGTATTACAAAACTTCCGAGTGAATGAAAGTTGGCCTTTATTGCCAGGAGTTTTTCATCTGACTTATGTTAGAAATACTGGTGCAGCTTTTAGCTTGTTTAGTGAGGATGGTAGCTGGTTACGTTGGCTATCTTTGTTCGTAAGTTTAGCTTTAATGGCTATGGCTTGGTTTGGCCCAAAATTATCTTTGTGGGAGCAATTGGGCTATGGTTTTATTTTAGGGGGAGCTATTGGCAATGGGATCGATCGATTTGTTTTCGGTTATGTGGTGGATTTTTTTGATTTTAGATTAATTCACTTCGCAGTTTTTAATGTGGCAGATGTCTGTATTAACATAGGAATTGCTTGTCTATTTATTTCGATATTTCGTAAATCTCACCTTGATAATGGGCAAGGGAGCAGAGGGGCAGAGGGGCAGAGGGGCACAAGAGAATAGTTTGTGAGTTTTACATCTGAATTGGGTTAATTAATTTTAGAGTTTAGGGAGAAACTGTTCCCCTGCTCCCCTGCTGCCTCAACTTTAGTTCATTATAAAAAGTAGGGGAAATGCTGAGTTATTCTCCCAATATAGTCAAAACCCTTTGTTGGTGTGGAAAAATTATTTCCGCGTCCCCTTGTCTCCTTGTCAGTCATAGTTAAGAGTGTTCAATCGAAGACGATATGACTCCTCCCCATCCACAAAAACCCCGCCCAACAATTATGGGTGCTATCACCCAAGCAGTGCAAACGGTACAAGCGAAGGTCAATTTTTCTAAACTAGCATTGAAGCCGAATGCTAGGGTACCGGAATTGCGAGTTCAGGATGCTGATGCCGATCAAGCTGAAGTTTATCCGCTGTTGGGCGATCGCTATAAACTAGGTCGTAGCTCTAAATCTTGCGATATTGTGGTGCGTAATCCGGTAGTTAGTCAAATTCATTTATCTTTGACTCGCGTCGGGCGCAGACAGAAAACTTTTCTGATTAAAGATGAAAACTCAACGAATGGGATTTATCGTGGTCGAAAGAGAGTTTCATCAAGAAAGTTACGTCATGGTGATATCTTGACTTTAGGGCCAAAGGAATTAGCTGGTGGCGTAAGAATTCAATATTACGATCCGCCAACTTGGTATGAAAAAGCCATTAATTGGGGTATTTATGGCATTACTGGATTAACAGCACTTTTGGCAATTACAGTGTTGCTGGAGTGGCAAAAATTCTCTGTTCATCCTTTACCAAATCCTACCAGAGGGCCAGTAATTGTTTATGCGGGTGATGAAACGCCTTTGCGAACTCCGCGTAATAATGCTCATGTAGAATTTAAGAAATTATCTGATTTTTCTCCTTATTTACCAAAGGCGGTAGTTGCTTCGGAAGATAGGCGATTTTATTGGCATTTGGGGGTCGATCCGATCGGGATTGCTAGGGCAAGTTTTATTATTAGTAAAGGTGGCGATCGCCAAGGTGGGAGTACTGTTACCCAACAAGTTGCTCGCAGTTTATTCCGTGATTATGTAGGTTCAGCAGATTCTTTGGGGCGCAAGTTGCGAGAAGCAATTGTGGCTTTAAAATTAGAAACTTTTTACAGTAAAAATGACATCTTATTAACTTACTTGAACCGGGTATTTTTGGGCGGTGATAGTTATGGTTTTGAAGATGCTTCTCAGTATTATTTTGGTAAGTCGGCACGAGATATAAGTTTAGCAGAGGCGGCGACTTTGGTGAGTAATTTACCTGCACCAAATAGCTTTAATCCTTGTGGCGATAGTCAGGCGCGGGAAAGAGCAATTACTTTGCGAAATGGGGTGATTGCTCGGATGTTGGAGCAAGGTAAAATTACTGTGGAGGAGGCGAGTAAGGCGAGGCGATCGCCTTTAGAAGTTAACCCGAAAGTTTGTCAGGAACAAGCTAGTAAAATTTCTCCCTATTTCTACAGTTATGTATTCAATGAATTGGAGTTTTTGTTGGGGGAAGAATTAGCGCGAGAAGGGAATTTTATCATTGAAACTGCTTTGAATTTGGGAATGCAAGCTAAGGCGGAATCTGCTTTGCGGAATACTGTTAATAATGCTGGTGCTAATAGTAGGTTTTCGCAAGGTGCGATCGTTACCCTTGATTCTAATACTGGGGCAATTTTAACGATGGTGGGGGGATTAGATTACAAACAAAGTCAATTTAATCGGGTTACTCAAGCACATCGACAAGCAGCATCAACTTTTAAAGTGTTTACTTATGCAGCCGCTTTGGATAAAGGTATTTCACCTAATAAATCTTATTCTTGTGCGCCTTTAGTTTGGCAAAAACGTTACCCAGGTTGCGAACGTACTGGCGGCGGTAGTGCAAATATGTACAATGGAATAGCGCAATCGGAAAATGTGATTGCTTTAAGGGTGGCGCAAGATGTGGGTTTAGATAATGTTGTGCAAATGGCACAAAGAATGGGAATTCAATCTAAACTTAATCCTGTACCAGGTTTAGTATTAGGACAAAGTGAAGTTTATCCTTTAGAAATGACTGGTGCTTTTGGTGCGATCGCAAATAACGGTGTCTGGAATCGTCCTCATGCTATAGTTCGCATTCGTGATACCAGTTTTTGTCGTGATATCAAAGATCTGAAAACTTGCCCGGAAATCTACTCTTTTACTCCTGATAAAAACGCCAATTCTCAAAGAGTTTTACGCCGAGAAGTTGCCGATCGAATGAATACTTTATTGCGCGGAGTGGTACAATTTGGAACAGGAAGAAATGCGTCTTTAGGTTTAGGAGAAGAAGCTGGTAAAACAGGTACTAATAGCGATAACCGAGATTTGTGGTTTATTGGATATGTTCCAAGTCAGAAGTTAGTTACTGGTGTTTGGTTGGGAAATGATGATAATTCGCCAACTAGAGGAGCTAGTGCTCAAGCAGCTTTATTATGGGGAAATTATATGCGCCAAGTTATCCGTTAAAGTTAGTAGTGCCGACTTTAGTCGTTTCTTTCTGGAATAAAAGGACTAAAGTCCTCACAACGAACCAACTGATTCGGCAGTTGCGTGGTTGACTTTTCCTGCGGAAGCATCAATGGGAAGTGCGATCGCAAATTCTGTACCTTTACCAATTTCGGAAGTACAAGTAATTTTACCGCCATGTTTTTCTTCCACAATTTGCCGAGTAATTGCTAACCCTAAACCTGTGCCAATACCTCTGGGTTTTGTAGTAAAAAATGTATCAAAAATTTTGGACTGATTTTCCAGAGAAATCCCACAACCGTTGTCAGCAATTCGCACCATTACCCAGTTACTATCTAGGCGTTCTGTAGTAATTAAAAGTTCTTTATCTGAAGAGTTTTCTGTTGTAAGAGTTTCTGCTAAAGCATCGTTCACGGAGTGTGACTCGAAAGAGTCGATCGCATTACTAATTAAATTCATGAATACTTGATAAAGAAAACCTGTATAACCTAAAACTTTGGGAATATCACCATAGTTGAGAACTACTTTTATTCCCTTCTTAATGCGGTTATGCAAAATTAATAAAGTGCTATTAATACAAGCGTGTAAATCAACTAATTGAGCTTCGGCTTCATCCAACCGGGAAAAATCTTTTAAACTCAACACAATTTGGCGAATTCTTTCGGCACCAACAGTCATTGATTGCAAAGTTTTTGGTAAATCTTCTTCCAAGAATTCTAAATCGATTTCTTCAGCTTTTTCTTGTAAAGCTAAGGATGGTTGAGTTAGTTCTTGTTCGTAAGACGCTAAAATATCCAAAAGGTCGCTAACATATTCGCTAGCATGGACAAGGTTGCCATAAATAAAGTTTACCGGATTATTAATTTCATGAGCTATGCCAGCAACCATGCGCCCTAAGCTAGACATTTTCTCACTTTGGAGTAACTGTTTTTGTTGTAACTCTTCTTGTCGAGTAGCTGCGGCTTTCTGTTCTGCTAATAAATATTTAACCCGACTAATCAATTGATTTAAAGATACACTTAAAACGCCTACTTCATCGCTGGTAGTTACAGGTGCTTGTAAGTCAAAGTTATCTTCTTGAGTAACTTTTTGAGCTACTTCTGTTGTTGCTTTTAAAGGACGTGCGATGGCTCTACTAGTATAAATTGCTAAAAATATTGCTAGTATCACTGATACCAACATACTAGACATTGTGAGTCCAATTTGTAATTCTTCACTTCGTTCTACATTATTTGCTGCTGTAGTTTCTTCTCGAAAAGCCTGACTAGCAATCTCGGCTAATTTCATTGAATAATCATCAAATTTTAGTGCTGTTTCACTGATAGTTAAATTTAATAGTGACTGCTGTAATTGAGAAATTTCTGTTGGCTTTAAATTGGTTGAATTAATTTTTTTAATAACACTTTCTGTTTGGGTAAAATAATTTTCTACTACTTGTTCATAAGTTGTAAAAAAAACGTTAGACGCAGGAATTTGTTGAACTTTTAAAGAAGTTTTGGTTTTTTGAAGTAGTAATTTAACATTAAGAATATATTCAATAAAATGGGAATGTTGATTTTGAAAATCTTCTGGTTTTTCCAGTAAAGCGACGAATTGTTGTTGGTGCGATCGCGCTTGCCCAACAGCTATTTGTAAATCATTAAGCAGCAACCCGGCTTCATGCCATTCTTCAGCTTCCTCCCGAAAAGCTTCTTCATAATAATGACCCAACCCAATACCTACAGTTGTCCCTAAAACCGCAATCCCCAAAGCCAGAGCATAGCCACATCTAATTTTAGTGCTAATACTTAGGCGATCGGCAGAATCTTTCCACAAGTTGAATTTATTAGCCCAAAATTTCCGGGAATGATGCGCTATTTTCTGATGCCCTGGCATGGGAGAATTGGAGTTCATATTCATCAGTTGCAATAGAAATAACAATGATAAATCTTTTCCATCCTATCTGATGAAATACATAAACAGTCAGGGTAGAAACCCCTATTGTCTAGTAGTTTTACTGATAACCTCGCCAAGGACTAACTTGCAACACACCTTTAGGAGTAAACACAACCTTAAAATATGCAACTGGTTGTTGATTTACGCTAGTAGAATCTGTGGGAACATTAGCAACACCTACGTTGGGAAGAGGAGTTTGGTTTAAATATTCCTGTGCAGGTTGATTACGAGGTTCATAGTTGATTACTGTTCCGTCTGGGCGCATAGCAACCCGATAAACTAATTCTTCAGGAAACTTAGTAATTTCTGTTCTACTTTGTTGAAGTTGTCTGTAAAGATTACGATTCAAAATTTTCAGTGAAGCTGCATCAACAATTTCATTATTCCTTCCTAAAGTTGCTCCTGTAATTAAGGGAGTTTGTGTTCCTGAAGTAGAAGGGGTGGAGGTAGGTAAAGTAGTTGCAGGAGTTTGCAAGCCTACATTTGACTCAGTTGAGGGAATTGTAGGTACAGCTACAGGAGTTTGCACTACTGAATTAGGTGCAGTTGATGTCTCAGGTGCGGGAGTTGGTTGTACTGCAACTGTAGAGTCTGTTGGTGGTGTTGGTGTACTGACAGGTGCAGGAGTTGGTTGTACTGCAACTGTAGAATCTGTTGGCGGTACAGTTGGTGCAACAGGCGCAGGAGTTGACTGCACTGCAACTGGGGAATTTGGCGGTATAGTTGGGACTGCCTCTGGTGTGGGGGTGGCAACTGGGGGAGTTTGTGTTCCCAAGTTAGAAGTAGTAGTGGGTGGAACTTGTGTTGCTAAGGGTGTTGCGGCAGAATTGGCAGGAACTTCGGTGGTAGAGGAAGTTACAGGCGTGGTAGTTTGTCCGCCCAAATTAGATTGAGGAGTTGTATTTGTGGTTGTGGGAGGTAAGGGAGGTTCGGTGGTAGATTGTCCGGGAATAGTAGAATTTGGGGAGACAACACCAGAATTCTCTTGTGGTAAAGGTTCTCTGGGTCTTTGCACTTCAGGAATGGGGGCAAAAAAGAGTGCGATCGCAGCCAGTGCTAAACTAGACAAACCCAAAGCAGCTGGTGCAGCTTGTTTCACCAAATCTTCATCCGACTTAGCAAAGCGTTTTTCCACTGGCGCTAACTTCAACCCTAAACTAGGCAAAGTTTGGCTGTCAGCAAAAAACTGATCTACAGCTTCTACTAAATCAAACAATTGCACCGTAGATAAATCAATTGCAATGGGATTTGTAGGAGTTGTAGGTGTACTCGCACTATGAGAGAAAGCATTTAAATTGTGTGGTTGGATAATTAACCGATGTAAATTTTGCCCATTGCGCCGCAACTGCACCAAAGGTACATGACCATTTTCCAAATGTTGATGTTGATGGGGTAAACCACTTAAAATTTCTTGAGCGTAGCTGCTAACTGCTGTCACCAAACTTTCAAAAAAGTCTCTTCCCCCACTTAATGAAGGCCCAGTATAACCTGCCAAACGACATTCGGCATTGACTAAAATTGACAAGACTGGGCGCATATCTGATTGAATGATACCGCCTGTGGTTTCACTCAACCCTTCTAAGATCAGGGTGCAATTGGGCAAGCTGTACTGTCGTTGGATCGTAGTCATGGGATTTTAGATTTTAGATTTCAGATTTTAGATTCACTCCAGTCGGGGATTTGTATCGGTTTTCGGGGTTAGTATTTCAGGGTTTTTCGTTAGTTTTTATAGGCTACCAACATCAGCCGGGACTAGCTAACAGAAATATTTGTTCCCCGTTCCCTTTTTTTTGTTCCCTTGCCTCTTAGCCGTTTTAAATTTCCCCATCAAACAGACTAGTCCAAAAGCGTTGCATTCCAGAAGTACCTGTACAAAAAAGTAGCTGTCCCAATAGGGCGATCGCTAACTCATTCAACTTTTCGTCTGAACTATAAGCTAACACTCCAGAGCGTCGGGGATTCATGCGGCTGCGAAAATGTTTGCGGAAACGCTCCAAAAAGTAAGAAAGTCGAAAATGATGTTCTACTGACAATTGTTTTTCGGACAATTGTTGATATGCCAGTAGCAACTGGCGGATCAGAACTGTCATCCGCCGTGCTAGATTGCAGGCGATTAATACCAATGCCTTGGCTTCGACTACACTCAGAGAATGACGTTGAGTGTAACGCCGCATTGGGTTAGTACAGCGCAATCGCCACAATGTTACCCGATTTTTAATTATTCCTTCCAATTCTAGTTCCCTAGCCACACTGAGGATAGCTTCCGAACCACCAATATCCAAGGCTTCAATTACCAGTAAAATCAAGTCTATTTGCTGCCGAGAGCGTTTGGGAAACTCGCGATCGTCAAAGTTAGCTGGAACGGGTAAAGTTTCCAATATTAAAGGTGTTGGTTGAGCAGTAGGGGTATCTATATACATTAGGCTTGCTTGTATTTGGATTCTAATTGGCTCGATAGCAAAACCATTCTAGATAAGATCGCACACCATTGTAGAAAGTTTTAAGTTTTGAGTTTTAAATACAGAGAACCAGCCCATTCCAATACAGTGGGATCGTCTGCTTCGGATAAGCCCTATCCTTAACCAAACAGTGTTGGCTCCTTGGAGTACCTCTGCTTAGCTACACTGGAGGAAAGAAGTGTCTTTTCTTAAATTACCCTTGGGTAATCTGGGTAATCACAGCAGCAAAAGGGCTAACGCATTATGAAAAATTCCTGGATGAAAAAGTCGAGTAGACAGCACCCTAGAAAAAATGTGTTTTTGACGGGAGCGATTACAGCTAGTTGGTTATTATTGCAGAGTGCGTTGCCAGGAGTTCCTCCTGTTCTAGCTTCTTCTGACCAGCAGGAAACGATGAGTTACAATGAGTTGCTGAAGAAAATAGATGCGGGCAAAGTTACGAAGGTTGATATCGATCCGACGCAGCGCGTAGCTAGGGTGGAATTGCAGGGAGTGGATAAAACGGATTCTCCAGCGACGGTGAATTTGTTTGAGGATAATCCAGAATTAATTAAAAGGTTGCGAGCAAAGGACATCCCTTTTGCTGTCCAACCAACAACGGATAATAGTGCAGCTTTAGGCTTTGTCATCAATCTACTGTTGGTGATCCTGTTGATTTCAGGGTTGTTGATGATTGTAAGGCGATCGGCTAATGCTTCTAATCAAGCAATGAATTTTGGGAAGTCTCGTGCCCGTTTCCAAATGGAAGCGAAAACCGGAATCAAGTTTGAAGATGTAGCGGGTATTGAGGAAGCAAAAGAGGAACTGCAAGAAGTTGTAACTTTCTTGAAACAGCCGGAACGGTTTACGGCTGTGGGTGCGAAAATTCCTAAAGGTGTATTATTAATTGGCCCTCCGGGAACTGGGAAAACTTTGTTAGCAAAAGCGATCGCAGGTGAAGCGGGTGTTCCTTTCTTCAGTATTTCTGGTTCGGAGTTTGTGGAAATGTTTGTGGGTGTGGGTGCTTCCCGCGTCCGCGATTTGTTTAAGAAGGCGAAGGAAAATGCTCCCTGTTTGGTGTTTATCGATGAAATTGATGCGGTCGGGAGAATGCGGGGAACTGGGATTGGTGGCGGAAATGATGAACGGGAGCAAACTTTAAACCAGTTACTCACGGAAATGGATGGGTTTGAAGGTAATTCGGGAATTATTATTATTGCTGCTACTAACCGTCCTGATGTGCTCGATTCTGCTTTGTTGCGTCCGGGACGTTTCGATCGACAAGTGATGGTGGATGCACCGGATCTGAAGGGACGTTTGGAAATCCTCAAGGTTCATGCGCGGAATAAGAAGGTGTCAGAGGAGGTGTCGCTGGAAACGATCGCACGCAGAACTCCCGGTTTTACAGGCGCAGATTTGGCGAATTTGCTCAATGAAGCGGCAATTTTGACCGCTAGACGGCGCAAAGAAGCAATTACCATGCTGGAAATCAACGATGCGGTTGACCGGGTGGTTGCAGGAATGGAAGGTACGCCTTTGGTTGATAGCAAGAAGAAGCGGTTAATTGCTTATCATGAAGTCGGTCATGCGATCGTCGGTACTTTGATGAAAGGTCACGACCCGGTAGAAAAGGTGACTTTGATTCCTCGCGGTCAAGCTTTGGGTTTGACTTGGTTTACTCCCAATGAAGAACGGGGTTTAATTTCTAAGTCACAGTTGGTTGGGATGATTTGCGATGCTTTGGGTGGTCGCGCTGCGGAAGATGTGATTTTCGGTGATGCGGAAGTTACAACGGGTGCAGGTGGCGATTTGCAACAGGTAAGTAATTTAGCAAGGCAAATGGTGACTCGTTTCGGAATGTCTAATTTGGGTCTGTTGGCTTTAGAAAATCAGGGTAATGAGGTGTTTTTAGGTCGTGATTTTGCCAATCGTTCGGAATATTCGGAAGCGATCGCGGCTGATGTCGATGAACAGGTAAGATCGATCGTGTCCAAATGCTATGACGATGCAAAACGCATTATTGCGGAGAATCGCACTTTGATCGATCGTTTAGTCGATTTGTTGATCGATAAGGAAACAATTGATGGCGAAGAGTTGCGGAAAATTGTTTCTGAATATACTCAGTTACCTGAATCTCAATTCAAGCAAGATTGGCTATCGGTTTAATTAAACCCCACCCCTTAATCCCCTCCCCGTAAACGGGGAGGGGAAATCACTTTTATGTCTGTTGTGAACACTTCAGTGTTCATATTCGCTGAATTACCATTAATGCAGTATTAGTAAAATCAGTAAATACTCCATCTACACCTAAGTTAAAAAATTGCTCATATTCTGCTTCTGGATTCTGATTGTAATCAGGTGCTAAATATTGCTTTTCATTCCGAAAAGTGTAAGGATGAACTAGTAATCCTACAGTATGAGCATCGGCAATTAAAGATGTTGGAGATAGTAATTTTCCCTCTTTATCCACAGGTATAATCATCTGTTTATTGGGGCCGATTCCAGCAGCGTATTCAGCGATTTTAGCTAATTCTTGGGGTGTTGTTAAGTCTTTGTAGGTTCGCGAATCGCCTTTCATTACTAAATCAAAAGGTTGCCCGAAATTTTCTAGTAATTGAATCAATGGTAAATCAGTTAATTTTCTCAGCTTTTGCAAATTGGCTGTTTCAAAAGATTGAATATAAATCGGATCTTTAGCAGATCTATATCCATTATTATGAAGAATTTCAATTAATGGTTCTTCTAAAGGTAAACCAATAGAAGCAAAATAAGTTGGGTGTTTAGTTTCTGGGTAAATTCCGATCGATCGACCAATTTCCCCACTTTTAAGTTTAACTAAATCAATAATCTCTTGAAAAGTCGGAATTGAGAATTGATTGTTAAAACTTTGATCTCGAAAAGGTAAACGTTCTTTAGCTTTCAGAGTTTTAATCTCTGCCAAGGTAAAGTCTTCAGTAAACCAACCTGTAATTGGTTTTCCATCGATTAATTTAGTAGTTTTACGATTAACAAATTCGGGATATTCAGCAACATTAGTAGTAGTAGAAATTTCATTTTCGTGACGTGCGATTAATACACCATCTTTGGTGGAAACTAAATCCGGTTCAATATAATCTGCACCTAAAGTAATGGCTAATTTATAAGAAGCTAAAGTATGTTCTGGACGAAAACCGCTTGCGCCTCGATGGGCAATAATAATAGGCAAAGATGAATTAAGTTGCAAATACTTTTTCATTTCTACTTAACGCCAACCTAACATTCGTAAAACAGGTACAACAAAAAAGTGAGTGACCCCCAACCAAAAACCAATAATTATTCCCATACTACTAAAAAATGCCATACTAAACGCAAAATTTGTCCAATTGAAGTTGTCGAGAAAATTACCATAAATTCCTAAAACACCATTCAAAGGTACAACAATTTGCATAACTAACGCCAATAAACCTGCAAAGGTGATTGCTGTACCTACGGCGCTAATTAAAATATAAACTATTTGATGACTTGGTAAACCTAAACCCAAAGTTAATAAACCACTTGTTACTCCGGTCATTAATATTAAATCTTCTGGTGAAATAGTTCTTGCTGGTACTTTTTGCACTAATAAACAACCTAAAATATAACTGCTCATTCCGATTATTATCGCTATTAAATAACGTTGTTGTTGTCTTAATTTTCCGGCTAACATTAAGCCCCAAGTAGTAGTTAAACCAGCGCAAGCAAACAAAATAATTCCTGAATTTAGGAAAATAGGAAAGTCAGTTAATTGAGGTGAATTTTGAGAAATAAAATAGTCTAATTCTTTACCAAGAGCTGTTTTGTAAGCTAACCAATAACCAATTATTGACCCACAAGCACCACCAATTCCGCCTAAAATCATTTGCCACAAAGTACTGAAAAAAGCTTTGGTTATATGTGCGATCGTTTTCCAAAATAAAACTATTGCTTGGGTAATTGATTTACCCAAAAATGCTAAAATACCTAATGACAATTTAAATAAATCTGCGGGTAATTTGCTAATAATTTGAAATAATGCTTTAGCAAAAGCAGATGTAATTGTTTGAGAAGATGTTCTCCTAATTCTACTTAATAATTCATTAGCATTAGCTGGTCTTTTTTGAATATTCGGCTGGATCATATCATCCAGTAAATTAGCGAAACTTGGGCTAACATTAGTGAATTTTTGCCAGTGTAAATCCCCCGTCTTTGGGTCTTCCAAATCTAAAGGATATTTACCTGTAAGTAAGTGAATACAGGTCATCCCTAAAGCATAAAAATCAGCATTTGGCCCAACTACTGCGCCAGCAATTTGTTCTGGAGGACTGTATCCAGGAGAAAATAACCTTGTCGAACTCGCCTGAAAATTAGCTTGTTTTACACCAATTTGTTTTGCCCCACCAAAGTCAATTAATACTATTTGTTCTGTGCCTTCGCGTAACATTAAATTAGCAGGTTTAATATCACGGTGAATAATTTTACGTTGGTGTAATTCTCGTAAAATATATACAGCTTGTTTGAGCCAATTTTGCACCCATGCTTCCGGCAAACCTTGAGATTGATGATATTCTAAAATGTCTTCTAAAGTTTTCCCGGAAATTTTTTCCATTACTAAACAGGGCAAAACGATTTCAGGAGACTTGCCAAAAGTGACATAAAAATAACTATCTGGTTCTACTTTTGGTACTCCTGGGTGGCGTAAACTTGCTAAAACTGTGGCTTCTTGTTCAAATAATGCTAAAGCTTTGGGAGAAGTTTCTAGTAAAACTTTTAATACTCGCTCTTTTTTAGTTTTTTCATCCCAAAGTGTGTAAATCGCAGCAAATCCGCCAACTCCTAATTTTTTGAGTGGTATATAACGGTTTGAAATTCGCAATGGTGCGCCACAAACACTACAAAAATTATTGCCCATAGTTTGAGGATAAGGACGTGGGCAAAGAGGATTAATGCAATGGGCAGCTGTGGCAACAGTTTGAGACACTTGATTTTCCTTTATTTTCACTTTAAGAGAAATTCATGATTGTTTGCTGCCAAACAGGATCAAATTATAGCATAAAGAATTTTTGTTAATATGGTTCAATGAAGCAGTGAGTTAAAGTATTTTTTCCTATTTAAAAGTATGTTAACGTTAATTGCCGGATAAATATTTGTGATTTATAATTGAAAGATTCAAAATAAAAGCTTTAGCAATGCGTAAGATATTTCAATTTACTTTTATTTTTTTCCTAACTTGGCTAGCAATTAGTATCTTTATTTTTCCATTAAATGTAATAGCAATACAAAAGAAAACATTAGTTTTTGACAGTCAGAGTAGAACTGAATACAAATGGAATTTGCCGGAACTACAACCAAAAATGCCAAGTGATTGGTCGGATTTTCGGTTTTTGGTTTTAGAAATGAAAGCTTCTTCTCCGCAACGTTTTCTATTGCGGTTGCACACTCCGCAGGGAGTTACTAGTACTTACATTCATCCATTTCAAAATAGTTGGATTCGTGCTGCTATCCCTTTAGAAATTTTCTCCAATGCACCTAAGCGGGGAAATGATATGGCATCTTTGTTGAACAATCAACGTGCTGGTTATTTTATGTTTAATTGGGGGCCATATTTACAACTTAATCAAGTTGATTCTATTAGTATAGCGATGCCAGAAGCGATCGGGAAACCAGCTTTACAAATTCGCACAATGCAATTAACAAAGGAATCTCCGGGAGATGCAGTACTAGAAAAACAGCCACTCGTTGACAAATTAGGGCAATGGATACGGGATAATTGGTCTGGTAAAATCACTAATCTTTCAGAGTTACAGGCAATTTGGAGAACAGAGGAAAAAGAACTACAACCAGGTAATTTTGATTACTGCCAATATGGGGGTTACTGTGCAACAAAAGTTAAGCCTACAGGTTTTTTCCGGGTAGAATTGATTGAGGAAAAATGGTGGTTTGTCGATCCTGAAGGGCATTTGTTTTTTTCTGCGGGTGTGAATGTAATTACTCCCACAATTAGCACACCTATTACTAACAGAGAATCTTTGTTTGAGTCAATGCCCCCGGAAAATACACAAACTGTGAGAGTGCAAAGAGAACAACCAGTTACCTCTTTTTATCAGTGGAATATTTGGCGACGTTTCGGAGAAAGTTGGCAGAAAGATTGGGTTGATTTAACAGTGCGCCGAATGCAAGCATGGGGAATAAATACGATCGCAAATTGGTCAACTAAACTGGTAACTGATGCCCAGAGAATGCCTTATGTATTGCCGATAACTGGATGGGAAACAAAGCAATCATATTTGCAATTTCCTGATGTTTATTCCCCAGAGTTTCTGCAAAATAGCGAATCTGTTGCCGCAAAAGAGTCTGGAATTCGCAAAAATGACCCTTTTTTACTGGGATATTTTATTGGTAACGAACCAATTTGGCCGAGACGGGAATTAGATATTATTAATCTGATCTTATCTGGCCCAGATACAGCAACTCGGCGGGAGTTACAAAAGTTTTTGGTGCAAGGAGATACACTAGAAAGACGTAAAGAGTTTTTCTATCGCGCTTACGATAAATATTTGCAAGTTGTCACTAGTGCGATTCGGAAATACGATCCAAATCATTTAATTCTGGGTTTTCGTTTTGCCGGATATGCACCAGATGAAATGATAAAAGCAGGACGTTTTTTTGATGTTTTCACTATTAATAAATATGAATACAGTTTGAAGAAAGAAGAGATACAAAAATATGCCAATTTAAGCGGAAGACCTTTGTTAATTGGTGAGTTTCATTTTGGCACACCTGGAAGAGGAATGTCAGCAGGTTTAAAACAAGTTCGTGACCAAAAACAACGGGGTGTTGCTTATCGTTATTATGTGGAAAATGCAGCTGCAATTCCTGAAGTAATTGGCACACATTGGTTTCAATGGGTAGATGAACCAAGTACGGGACGTTTTGATGGGGAAAATTATAATATTGGTTTGGTTGATGTTACCGATCGCCCTTATCCCGAATTAATTAACGCTATGAAAGAAACTCATCGCAAATTATATGCTATTCATGCAGGTAAGGAAAAAGCGATCGACCAAAAACCCATAATTTATTAAACGTTTGACTTAGTTGTTAGTTTGCCATAGTTTGTTATCTTCGCAACTAACCCACGAGCATTCTTCAACATATAATAACTTTAGTGCTTAACCTGTATCAATTTTACCCTGTTCATCGAAAAAGAAAGTATAAATATGATTAGGTATGTTCTAATTTGGCTCTTTATTACCACTAGTCTAATTTTCTTTATATCGTTCTGCGTCAGACTATTGGAAAATAAAACAGCACTATTTCAGAGCCTAATTCAAGAATTTTTACACTTCAAGCAAGTCTTGTTCGACTATAGAAAAGTTATCCTACTGTCTCTAGCTTTATCTTTAGGCTTTACTGCTTTATACATTTCGCTCGGTTTAGAACTAATTCCCTTCCAAGGAGATTTTTTTGGAGCGGATCAAAATGAATGGCTTACTCTAGAATGGTCTCGATACCATAAAGGCTCTCATGCAAACCGATTACTATTTCTAGAAATATTCGGGTTTTTAAGACTCTTTTCTCCTCCTATTTCCAAAGTCCATTTAGCAATTTTTTTAAATTCTTTATTTGGCGGTTTTACTATCTTTTTTTCCTGTATAGTGTTTTGGCTATTGACTAAAAAATATTTTTCTACAACGTGCTTTACCTTATTATTTGGCTTGAGCATGAATCAGTTGTTTTTTAGTGCTGTACCAGAATCTCGTTCTTTGCAAGCTTTAAGTATTGTTATTACCTGTTTGTTGTTAATAATTTCTTTGCAAACTAGTAGAATTTATTGGTTATATTGGATTTTGGTTGGTATTTTCTCTTTCGGTATTCTGCTAACTAATTTTGTTGTCACATTTTTATGCTTCGCTGTAACAATTATCGCCCTAGAGTATCATCAAAGAATTAGAAAAATTTTAGAATACGGTGGAACTGTGGTTTTCTTGTCTTTTTGTCTAAATCTCGTTCAAAAAAAGTTTTTAGGAGGATCTTACTTCTTTTTACCTTATACGGTTATTAAAGAGTTGAATTATATAAATGTCACCTTAATTAATAATCCTTTATTAGTTTTAAAAGAGCTACTAAATAACTTTCTCCTAGTAAATTTTGTTTCTGCTTCGCCTTTTGCTGGTCATTCAGACAGGGTAGAGTTAAGCTTTTTTGCAAGAGATCTCGCCTACAGTGCTTTAGGTTGGATCGCGCTAGCACTATGGTTAATTTTATTCTTGATTGGTTTTTATAAAAACGTAATTGTTTCGCAATCAATTGTTAAACAAATTCTTATAGCCTTAATTCTATCGATTTTTTTTTATTTAGTATTACATTCTTTTTATAATGTAAAAGAAATGTATATTTATACTACGAATTACTCATTTCTAGTGTTATTATTATGTACGAATAAATCTTTAACTAAGTTTCTTGCGTGGAAGATAGCGATCGTGATTCTTATTGTTGTAATGGGAATCAACAACTTGAACATAATGAGAGAGATAATTTTCGCCCTCAAAACGTAGTCCCGAATCGATCGAAAAGTCGAAACTCCCTGTCGAATAAGAAGAGAATGTAAAAATTACTTAATTTTTGTATAAAGAGATAAAATTTTGTATTGCCTTATACAAAACGGCTATTACATTTTTATATAAAAAAATATTAATCGACTTAATAGCAATGATAAATGATAAATAAACGGAACCGGGGTTTTTTACAGCGGTTTTGGACGATCGCGAAACTTTATTGGTGTGGGAATGAAAAATGGGGAGCGATCGCGTTACTACTGACCTTGATTGCGCTGGTTCTAGTTTCCACCCAGGTCAAAGTACTTGCCAACACTCAACAAGGTAATATCCTTTCCACACTCGTTGCCAAGGATGTAAATGGATTCTGGACGACTACTTGGAAACTGTTTGGGCTATCCCTGATGTTACCGACTATTTGGTGTGCATACCACTACACCCGCAAAAAACTTGTTCTCTATTGGCGAAGGTGGTTAACCCATCATTTTCTCGGTAAATATTCCCGCAATCGGGCTTTTTATGAACTCAGTCAATTTCAACAAAAAATTGATAACCCAGATCAGCGAATAGCCGAAGATATCAACAAATTCGCTGACGGATTTCTACTCTTCTTCTTTGATATGTTCAATGCTGGTTCACAGATTATTGCTTTTAGCGCGGTACTTTGGATAATATCACCCACTTTGATGGTGGTTTTGGTGATTTATGCTGTTAGTGGAACCCTGCTCACAATTTGGTTATTTGGGACAAAATTAGTTAGACTCAATTTCGAGCAGTTAAAAAAAGAAGCTAATTTTCGTTTTGGATTAGTCCGACTCCGAGAGAATGCTGAATCTGTTGCCTTTTATCGGGGAGAAGCACAGGAATTCAATCAAGTTAAACACCTATTTAATCAAGTATTTAAAAATTATAATAATATTCTATTTTGGCAAGACCTAATTGTGAATATTGGGGGCAGCTTTTATTACTATATTCCTAGCTTTTTGCCTGCTCTAATTATTGCCCCTCAAATTTTTTCAGGTGAGTTAGAAATCGGTAAACTTGCTGAAGCACAAGGGGCGTTTAATACTCTTTCTTGGGAAATTCATGTAATTATCAGAACGTTTAAAGAACTGGCTGGTTTTGCTGCTGGAATTGAGCGTTTATCTGAATTTTATAATTTCCTGCAACAACCCAAGAAAGGAATTATTAGCAGCAGCATTCAGCATACAATTATTAATACTGTAGAAGATAGCTGTTTAGCACTTCAAGACCTGACATTGTATACACCCAACTATCAAAGAACCTTATTCCAGGATGTTTCGGTAAAACTGCAATCAGGACAAGGAATGTTAATTATGGGTGCGAGTGGCTGTGGGAAAAGTTCGCTACTGCGAGCGATCGCTGGCTTATGGAATTCTGGTAATGGCACAATTATCCGACCCAAACTAGAGGAAATTTTATTTTTACCGCAACGTCCTTATATGGTGTTGGGCAATCTCCGTCAGCAGTTAGTCTATCCGCTGGTTAATGATACAATTAGCGATCGAGAATTGCATCAAGTATTGCAAGAAGTAAACCTACCCAATTTAGTAGAAAGATCCGGTGGTTTTGATATCGAAAAAGATTGGGGTGATGTGCTTTCTTTAGGAGAACAACAGCGTGTGGCTTTTGCCCGTCTGTTAATTTCTAAACCAAAGTATGTGATTTTAGATGAAGCTACCAGTGCTTTGGATGTGAAAAACGAGGAAAATCTTTATCGACATCTGTTAGGTACTCAGACAACTTTTATCAGCGTCGGTCATCGTCCGACTCTGTTCAAATATCACCATCTAATATTAGAATTATTAGATACTGACAAATGGGAAATAAGGGAGTATAAAGTAGTATAATGTCCTAACAAACAAAACTCTATTACTCATGCCAAGTCATAGGTAAACAATGAGATGATAACGCATGAGAATCAAGAGCTGTTTCTTTTGTCTCTTCATCTAAAACCTTGACTACTTTGTTGTAAATATCTTTAGCTTGTTGGGGAGAATTACCAATACAAGTTAATCCCAACTTCCCAAATTCTGACAGACAACCCATTAAATGAAATACTGTTCCAGTCTCCGTACTCGTATCAAAATGTAAGCGATGATCGGCAATGATATCCATCAAATCATTTGGTAACAAACCACGATAACGTTCTTTTTGTAAGTTATCAGTAGCCATATAATATTTCGCGCTACCTTGCTGACTATAAAATACGCCAGTCGCCATATCATAACGCCCATTTGTTAAGAATTTTAGAGTCATAAACGGGTGAGTAGTACCACCTTTTCTCAAGTTAATTTCAATTGCTTGGAAATCCCATTGTGGTTTACCTGCTACATCAGGTAGACGTACAGCAATAAAGTCAACGCCAAACCTTTCTAATGCGCCTTTTTCCGCCAGATTTTTTCCTACTTTTAATCCTAATTCTTGTAAACGTAAGCGATAAGATTCTTGGGCGGGAAAATAGCAACCTAAGTAAATTTGACCATCAGAACCGCCTAAAATTTGGTCATGAGTGGAGAGAATTTCTACTTCGCCTTCGGGGGTAATTCTACCTTGAACGCTAGGACTGTTTTTTGTTTTTCCTTCTACAAAAGCTTCCACAATTGCCCCTAATTCAGGAATCCGACTAGAAAAGTTTTCCCATGTTTCATTTTTAGCTTGGAAATTCATGGAAGTAAAGCGATCGCTAATTACCCCAACTCTTTCTTGATGAGAAACAATACCAGGCGCAATATTAGATATTTCTCTTAAATCCAAAATGGCATTTCCTTCCCCAGAAAAACCTTCATTCAGCTTAACCACCATCCGCTGTAAATTCGGTTGACGTTCCCAAAGTTCCGCAGCTGCTTCTGCTAAATCATCAGCATTTTTTACCATTTCACTTCCATCGGGATGCGGTACACCACATTCAGCAAAAATTTGCCGACTTCCACTCTTACTTCCCCAATAAAGTAAATCTGGATCTGCGGCTAATAAAGGTACTTCTAACTGTAAAGATAAGTCTTTCTCTAATTGAGTAGAGTTATAACAAATCATAAAAGATTTATCAGGTCTTAATGCTTGGCGAATCCGCTGCATTAATCGGGGACGTTCTAATATTTTTTGAGTTAAAGGTTTGGCAGAAGAATCATAAGTGGAAAATAACATTAAGCGATCGCGGGCATGAGAAAATGGAATTCCCGGGAGCAATTGTAAGTAATAATCAATTACTATTGGTGGCAGAGGTTGAGAGGTTACAAAAATTACTCTTGTGCGAGGATTACGCAAGCGAATTAACGAAAAAAGTAATCGTTCTTCGTAATTCAAAAATCCTTCCACTTTCTTTAGTTCTCGCTGATCTAAACTCACAGAAGGAATCACCAAGATATCATAATCTCCCAGATTAACACCTTCGATACTTTGCCAGCGATCGCGCAATTGATTTTGGAGAAATCTAAACTTTTCCCCTGGAGAATCTACAGAAAAATCTACTACTTGCATTGCCCCAATCCTACCCTATTTTCAATAACAGTAATTTACTTAATTTTCCGATCAGTTTAGACTACTTTTTACGAATAGTAAAAAAAATTATTATTTCCTGCACAATCAACGAGTAAAAGCACTAACAACAATTAATCTTATAGCCTTATCTAACTTTTCCGCATCTATCTAAAAGACAGTAAATTAATAACTCAAGCTGCTAGTGCAGCGTGGCAGAAATGATTGAGCAGCTGAAAACAGCTAGAAAGCTGAACATAAAAGCTGATCAAACCCTTCTGCCTTCTGCCCTCTGCCTTCTGCCTTCTTGCACTAGTTGCTCAAAATTCTCGCACATCAAATGGTTTATTCTGTCGCATAAGCTTCAGATTCTTCATTTGATTCTTTAGGAATAGTAGATTTTGAGAAATTAGTAATCACACTAATATTGCCATCCGACTCCATAAATGCCAATTTTACCTCACTCATTTTTTGCACCCCCTGTTTCCGAAGCATACTCATTAATTCATCTTGGGTAATTAACTGTTGTTCCAAATTTTGCCGTATCATTCTACCATTAACTACCAATGGTGTTGGCGGAGGATTTAAAAAACGTTGAAACGGTCGAAATTTGAAACCCAACCAATTTAATGTGTAACTCCAGAAAATAATTGTACTCACTAAAATTACACCATCAGAAATAGATGTATAATTGCTTGCCATTGCATTTTGGGCAGCTTCGGCAAACAATACTACTACTAGTAAATCGGAAATTCCCACCACACCGATTTGACGGTTAGGAAGAAAGCGCAGAATCGCAAATAACATCAAATAAACTAGCGTTCCCCGCACAAAAAGTTCGGCAACTGAGGTACTAGGAATAAATACCTTATACCAATCTATCTTAAACAGTAAATCCATCATTGTAGGCATTTTTATTTAGGCACACCAGCAGTCAAAATTTCATTTCCTGACTCGGTGACTAACACATCATCTTCTATACGAATGCCAATACCTCGCCACTTGTCATCTATCTCAGGTTGTCCTTCTGCTGGTTGGTAATCAGGTGCAATATAAATTCCCGGTTCGACAGTTAAAATTTGTCCCGGTTGTAAAGTTTGCCAAACCTCTTCCCCATGTTTATAAATCCCTGCATCATGCACATCTAAACCTAACCAATGTCCAGTTTTGTGCATATAAAATGCTTTATATTTTTCTTCTTTAATCAATTCCTCAATGTCACCTTTTAACAACCCTAACTCGACTAAACCTTCGGTCAAAATTCGCACTGCGTTATCATGTCCTAAGTTCCAAGCATTTCCCGGTTTTACTTGGTCAATTGCCGCTAATTGTGCGGTCAAAACTAAATCGTAAATTGTCTTTTGTTCGGGCGTAAATTTGCCATTTACCGGAAATGTCCGGGTAATATCTCCGTTGTAATATTGATAACAACAACCTGCATCAATTAACAACAAATCATTTTCTTGTAATTGCCGATCGTTCTCAATATAATGTAAAATGCAAGCATTCGCGCCAGAAGCAACAATCGAAGGATAGGCAGGTCCCATCCCACCCCGTAAGCGAAAAATATGTTCAATTTCTGCTTGGATTTCGTATTCGTAACGTCCCGGTTTTGCGAATTCTCTAGCGTGATTATGTGCTTCTACAGAAATTGCGATCGCTTTTCGCATCAACTCTAATTCTGCCGCACTTTTAATCAAGCGCATCGGATGAAGTATAAAGTTAGAATCTTCAATTGCGATCGGACCTGTACCCCGTTTAGAATAAGTGGCAATTAACCTTTGCCAATGGGAAAGGACGGTTTCATTAAATTTGCGATCGCGTCCCAAATGATAATAAATTCTGTCAGCTTTTTCTAAATATTGGGGTAACTTTTCATCTAATTCTGCGATCGGATAAGCTTCATCAGCACCATACTTTTCCTTCGCCGCATCCACCCCTACGCGATATCCCGTCCAAACTTCCTTTTCTTTATCCTTCGGTTGCACAAACAAAATAAACCTATGTTCCGCATGATGAGGCGCTAAAACTGCTACCGCATCCGCCTCATTAAACCCCGTCAAATAGTAAAAATCACTATCTTGTCGATAAGCATACTCTACATCATTGTGCATCACCGCCACTGGCGCACTGCGAAAAATAGCTGTACCATTGCCTATTTTCGCCATTAACTCTTCCCGACGCTTCTGATACTCTGTTTGCATAAGTGCAGACTACCTAAAAAATACTATGATATTCTAACTTTAGTTAATTAGCGATAGAACCTTTGAATAAATTTTCCCATTTCCCGATTTATGATAAATTTAACCAATTAAACAATATTTATTACAGCAATGAAAAAAATACTGCTTTTTGTTCCTAAAATAAAACTAAGGTTAGCAGTAGATCCGCTACTTTCATTGCGAGGTTTTGCTTGTTTAATGGTGGTTATGGCACATTCCGCACCACCCAAATCCACAATTTACTTTCACAATTATGACTTAACTTGGTTAATATTCACAGCCGGAGGAGTAGCAGTCAGAATCTTCTTTTGTCTCTCCGGTTATTTAATCGGAAAAGCTTTTTATAATCAACGTTACACCGCCCAATTAATCGGAATACTTAATTTTTGGCGGAATCGGGCCTTAAGAATTTTTCCCCTTTACTACTTTGCTGTAATAATTTTAGGTTTAATTTTTTATCCTCAAATTTGGCAACCAGAAAACCGACAATATTTACTCAGAATTTTAACCTTTACTTACGATTATACCTTGCCCGTCGATTTTCACGGAGCATTTTGGTATATATCAACAGAAGTGCAGTTTTATTTAGTAATTCCGTTTATTTATATTTACTTGCGCGATCGCCTAACCAAACTCAACCAAATAATTACCTTATGCTTCAGTCTAATTTTCCTTTCCTTTTGCCTCCGAATATTAATTTGGACATTGATCGCTACTCAAACTTCCCTTCCCCAAGAACAGATGAACAGCTTCATCAGCTATATTTACATCCCCTTAATCACCAACTTAGACTCTTTTATTTGTGGATTTTTAGTCAATGCAATAATTATCAAACAAAAAGCAAAACAACCAATTAATCAGCCTAATAAAACATTAATATTTAAAGCTAAATTAGCATTTATATTAATTGTATTTCTCTATTTTTTTACAGCTTATTGTAGATATTACCATCAATTAAACTTATTATTGATTGCTCCCACAATAACCGCCCTACTAACATCAACATTCCTTTACTTAATAGAATCCGACCCCTACCCCAAATCTTATCACTTTCCCCAAAAATCTTTCTGGGAATTGCCCTTCATAACCTTGGGTTACTTAGGCAACCTCTCTTATGGCATCTACGTTTGGCATTACCCAATAGTTACCAAACTAACACCCATTTTATTTACCTCAAATAACCCTCTACAAGCTTTCTTCCTAAGATTCTTAGAAACCCTAATCTTATCAACATTACTAGCCACCGCAAGCTATTACCTAATCGAACGACCAGCAATCAAACTTAAACGATAAATCATATAATAAGTTTGTAGTAACGACTTCGATCGTTTAATTACTACAAACTTAAACTATTGAATTGATTTGTAAATGTCTTAACTACCCTTTTTTGGTGCCACAGGTTTTGGCGCAACAGGTACAGAATTAAACTGATAACTCAGAATATTAACTGTAGAACCATTAGCAGGCAAATCAGCAGTACTAATAGTTATAGAATCACTATTAATATTGCGGACAGAGATACCACTACCATCCGTCAATTTTAGAAACTCCTCCACACCCACAATATCGCAACTCTTATCATCAGCAGCCTGAGTTCGATAATGAGTAGGAATCACCATCTTTGGATTCAGAGATTTAATCGCTTCAATTGCTTGATTTGGATTATAAACTTTTGAGCCTCCACCTACAGGAAGCAGCAACAAATCTGGTTTTCCCATGAGAATTTTTTGCTCAATTTCAATTGGTGCAGCTGCCCCTCCCAAATGCAAAATATTAAGACCACCTTGAGTCCAACGCCAAGCTACATTTGTACCAAACCTGCGCCCACCTACCGTATCATGATTAGTGCGAATACCCTGATATTGAATACCATTAAATTGATAAACTCCCGGTTCATAAAGTATTTTCGGATTACCTGGTAATCCTTCCACCGCACCTTCATCAAACAATTGACTACTAATTAAAACCACATCTGCCTGTACATTTGGCAACCGATAACCAGCAGTACAACCAATTGCGCGAAAAGGGTTCACTAACACACGCTGATTATTACCAGTAAACAAAAAGCAAGTGTGACCCAGCCATCGAACTGATAGCGAATTACCAGTTTGAGCTTGCGTTGCTTGCCATCCTGAAGCCCAAGCAGTACCAAAAGCTGTCAGCAAACTCGCCCCCGTATAACGCAGCAACTTTCGCCGTTTCATGATTCCCTATGTTTTACACAACGATAGAGATTCTACCTTTTAAAAGGGGACTGGGGAGATGGGGAC
>NZ_JADEWG010000310.1 GCF_015207735.1 [Phormidium] sp. LEGE 05292 | reverse complement strand
CTCCCCATCTCCCCCTGCCCTTAATTGCGTGGTAAAACTAATTCTGGTTCTACTCTGGTGATGGCATTTTCTAGGGTTAGGGTACGGAGAGTTTCTTCAAAGACGTTGACTTGATAAACAAGGGAATTGGTAAGATCCAATGCTGTTAACCAGCCACTTTTGCGATGATATGCACCTGTGTCGATGCCTAGCCAACCTTGTCCAGAGGCGATTTTTCCGGGGGGAACGTTGGGTAAAGTAAAGGTGATGGTGTGTCCGGTAATAATTAATTTGTCGGGAAAATAGGGTTTTGTCATGCTATGAAATTCGTCCCGAATCCAACAAAATTGATCGATACTTTGTTCTTCTATGGGCATTTCTGGATGTACGCCTGCATGAACTAACCAAACATCTCCTAAGTCTAAATATGTGGGTAAGGTTCGCATCCATTCTATATGTTCGGACAAAATGGAAATTCCTTCTTGGCGATAGCTGGCGATCGTACTATGTCCGCCACTATATAACCAAACTTGCATGATTGTTTGTTGGTTTTGGTGGTTGGCGAAGCTGTCTAATAGTAGTTGTTCATGATTACCTAAAAGGCAATAAAATGGACTAGCTTGGACAAAATCGACTACCTGAAAACTTTGGGGGCCTCGATCGATTAAGTCTCCCAAAAAATATACCTCATCTTCTGTGCTAGGAGCGATCGCCTCTAACAAGGTCATGAGGGCGTTATAGTGACCATGAACATCACCGATCACAATCCGACGATGAATACTTTTTTCCATTTAATTTTCAATAGCAAAATATTTAACTAAAACTTCACATTGGTGGTTGAGGCGACCCTGACTCACAACCAAAAAAATTAGTAACTATTAGGACACCCTGCTTATTTAATTATGCCCCTAATGACTCCTGACTGGCTACATAGTAATTCATCTAAATTGCCCAGAATTAATATTTTGAAACAACCGACTCGCTGGGAGTGGGTGGAACAAGCAATCAATAATCTGGATGTGATTTTACTAGATCACTCCCATTGTGAGCGGAAAGCTGCTGGGGTGGCGTTAAATTTAATGTTTCGCTATCCTTCTAATACTAAGATGGTGCGGATGCTAACGGCGATCGCAAAAGAAGAACTGGAACACTTTGAGTTAGTGAATCAGTGGTTAGAAAGAAGGGAAATTCCCTTGCGTCAGTTAGCTGCGCCTCCTTATGGTGCTTCTTTAAATAAGCAAATTCGTAAAGATGAACCTTGGCGCTTTTTGGATTCTTTGTTAATTTCTGGTTTAATTGAAGCTCGTAGTCACGAAAGATTGGGTTTGTTAGCTACTCATTGTCTCGATCCTGATTTAGCTAAATTTTATCACAGTTTGATGGCTTCGGAAGCTCGACATTACGGAATTTATTGGACTTTAGCTGATACTTATTTTGCACGTTCTCAGGTGAATGGGAGATTAGAAGAGTTGGCTATCATCGAAAGTGAAATTTTGTCAAGTTTGCATCCTGAACCGAGAATTCACAGCTAATGAAGTGTTATTATCAAGGGTTTTTAATTCGTGATTGGCAAGAGTGCGATCGTAATATTGCTGCTAATATTCTCCATTCTGTTTTAACAGAATATGGTTTACCTTGGCTACCCACAGCTGCCGATCGAGATGTGATTAATGTGGAAGATTTTTATCTGTCTACTGGGGGTGAGTTTTGGGTAGTGGAAAAGCAAGGAAAAGTTGTCGGAACAGCGGCTTATTATCCGGTAAAACGCGGCGCAAAAGCGGTGGAAATTCGCAAAATGTATCTGTTACCAGAAGCGCGAGGACAAGGTTTAGGTAAGTATTTGTTGGCCCAATTGGAAAAAACTATTGAGAATAAAGGTTTTCGGGAAATTTGGATTGAAACGGCAAGTGTTTTAAAGGAAGCTGTGAAATTGTATGAAAGTAGTGGTTATCAACCTGCTTCGGGTGTGGAGACTCCAAGATGCGATCGAATTTATGTCAAGTATTTATAGTCACTCAAGTTGCCAGTCAGTAATATTTCTAGGCTGGTAGTGGGGGTAAATGCGGTAATGGCAAATTTATCCAACTACCAGCTACTAACTACCAATTTTCATAAGCTGGGCTTATGATTGAGTTTAATAAAACTGTTCCTAAACCCCTTTACAAACCTTAACAATTTGCTCAATAATTAGAAACATCATACCAACCTTGAAAATTCAATCGCAATCATAAACAAATGACCACAACCATTCAACGCCGCGAAAGCGCTAACGTCTGGGAACGGTTCTGCAACTGGATCACTTCTACCGAAAACCGCTTATACATCGGCTGGTTCGGCGTATTGATGATCCCAACATTGCTCACCGCAACCACCTGTTTCATCATTGCCTTCATCGCTGCACCTCCAGTAGACATCGATGGCATCCGCGAACCCGTAGCAGGTTC
>NZ_JADEWG010000045.1 GCF_015207735.1 [Phormidium] sp. LEGE 05292 | reverse complement strand
CTCCCCATCCCCCCATCTCCCCTGTTCCCTCTTTAAACTTTCCTCGTCCGATACTCCTAGCCTGTGCCAGAATGGGTTACGTATAAACAGATAATTTAGGTTATGTCACAGAAACAGGGACAGGGATTCGGCTTCGGTTTGGGCAAAATGAAGGAATTAGCCGAAGCTTTTAAGAAAGCTCAGCAGGTTCAAGAAGGCGCAAAGAGGCTGCAAGAAGAATTAGAGCAAATGGAGATTGAAGGGCAATCTGACGATGGTTTAGTTAAGGTTGTTCTTAATGGTAATCAGGAACCACAGCGGGTGGAAATTTCCCCGGAAGCTGTGGCCCAAGGTGCAGAAGCTCTGTCTGCGATCGTTACTTCAGCAATGAAAGATGCCTACACTAAATCAACCGCTACCATGCGAGAACGTATGGAAGAGTTGACTAGTGGGCTCGATCTTCCCGGACTTTAAGGGGTAGAGGAGATGGAGGGATGGGGGGAAATAATTTAACTAACTACCTCTTCAACTCCCCCTATCTCCCTACCTCCCCACCTCCCCACCTCTTCTTCCCAGTACCCAGTACCCAGTACCTAGTCCCCAGTGCCAATCTCTAGAGGCTGGGAGTTTTGCCTGTTTCCGCTTGGCTGGGAATGGGTTGAATGTCTGTGTAGCCCATGTTTTCGGCTGCTGTACGTAAAACGGAAATTTGCCCTTCAAAGTCGAGTTTTTCGACTAGTCCTAAAGCGTCATTAATCGGTTGAGTTGCTTGGTAATCATTTGGTAAATCTACCACTTTGTCGCCCATTGCTTGCGCCCAAGCAAACCAAACCATCAGCTGATTATTTTGTTTCAAAGTACCGTAAGCACGGGAATATTCTGTATCTTCACGATTCACTATTTCGCGCATAATTGCTAATTGGCGATCGTTATCTAATTCATAGAAATCGCCTAAAAGTTTGGGCGCTAATTCTGGATCGGTTGCAGTTGGGGCTGCTGGGGTAATTGAGTCGCCCATTTTCTTGTATACGTAATAGAGTAGGGCTAACTTTTCGTCTGTATTTAGCGCGTTAAAGGCATCGACAACTTTTAGAGATTCTTCTGATAGCGCTTGAGACTTAATGGTGTTTTGACCTAAAACCATAGTTTTCCTTCCCATAAATTTGACTACTTCAAATTAAATGAATAACAAGCTTGATAGTATAAAATCCCCTGGCTATAGATAGAGTTTTAAACATACTTAGAAAGCGAATAATTTTCTCTCAAAAGGTGGATTTAGGATCTATCGGAAGAGAGTCAGAATAGCAAGGATAGCTCCTTTATGCTTGGTGTGGAAGTCTAGAAAACAGGAAATGTAAAGATTATGTCTGAAAAAGTAACTCCTCAACCTAACCAAGCGCCTACTCATGATGCTCAATTAGCTGCGGAAAATATGGTGAGTGGTGAAGAGCAAGCACCTGCTGTAGATACAGAAGCTGACTATGAAGCATCTAAGGCTTTTAGTACTAGTAAAATCGATCGCACTGGCGAAGGTACCCAAGCAGCAGTAAAGGCGACAGCACCCAATTTAGAAGTACCAAAACCCCAAGAAAGTGCGCCTAAAGCAGAGGCTACAGGTAATCCAGATGATTATTTAGATATGGCTAAAGATGTTAATCCTGCGGCTGAAAGTGTGGGAAATGTTGATGATGAATTAGTGGAGAAAGCTTTGAAAAAAGGTGAAGCTGCTAAGTAATCAGAGTTGAGACTATCGCACCACTGGCGCAATAGTCTCAATTCCCGTAATCTAGATATTATTTAAAGTTTTACAACATCCATCTTTCGGAAGAATTAAAACCTATTTATAATTAATATTATCTAAAATCACACGGGGCTACTCAAGCCCTAGTTTTAAATTTCCCAAATGAATAATGAAAACTATACAAACTCCTTAACTAATGGATTGTCTGGTCAAGAAATTTACCAAAAAATTAGCAATAATATTCAAAAAGTAATGAAAGGGCAATCAATAGCAATCAGGAAGCTATTGTCAGCCTTTGCTAGTGGTGGTCATGTTTTACTAGAAGATTATCCCGGAACAGGTAAAACTACTTTAGCAAAAGCCTTAGCATTTTCTATTGATGTGACCTTTAAACGGATTCAATTTACACCCGATCTTTTACCTTCAGATATTTTAGGTGTTTCTATATTAGAACCGAGCAATAACTCTTTCCATTTCCATGAAGTTAAAGTCAAAGGAAAATCACCACAAGAAATAGTAAATAGCGTCGATAGGTTTTTTCTCAAAAATTTTACTTATTCGCTGCAATTAACAGGTCAAAATAATTATGCAACACCTGTGTCAACATTTTTACTAAAAAATCGTGCTGGACATTGTGAATATTTTGCGACAGCAACTACACTTTTGTTGCGTGCAGCAGGTATACCAGCGCGTTATGCTGTGGGATATTCAGTGCATGAGTTTAGTAATTTAGAGAATCAATATATTGTACGAAGTCGTCATGCTCATGCTTGGACAATGGTATATTTAAATAACCGATGGCAAGTGTTAGATACAACTCCTGCTGATTGGACAAATATTGAAGATGCAGCGGCTGATAAATTATCATTGATAACTGATTGGTGGTCGCTGTTGAGCTTCCGAATTTCCAGATTTTTGAGAAGTAGCAACGAATTAAAGTATGTTTGGTGGTTAATCTTTCCTTTGGTATTTATTTTAATCTGGAGAGGTGGGCAAAAAAAAGGTGTGCGGCGGTTGTCGAGGAAAAATATATTATCAAAACCTACTGTTAACTCTGGGTTAGTTAAGAAGAATTCGGAATTTGATTTAATAGAAAAAGCTTTAAACGAGTTAGGATTAAACCGTTATCCTTCTGAGTCTTGGAAGAACTGGATTAATAGGTTGAAAGAAGATTCAGTTGGAGGGGATTTAGTTAATGATATGATTCCAATTATTGAGCTTTATTATCGCGATCGTTTCGACCCAGCAGGAATTAAAGAAAGTGAAAAAACTATCTTAAAATCTACAATCAAAGCGTGGCTAAATAAATATCATCAAGCTTATTATCGGTAGTATTGTTTGTTGTAGCGACTTTAGTCGTACATTTCTTAGATAAAAGCACTGAAGTGCTTACAACGAACCTGTTTGTTGTAGCGACTTTAGTCGTACATTTTGGATAAAAGCACTGAAGTGCTTACAACGAACCTGTTTGTTGTAGCGACTTTAGTCGTACATTTCTTAGATAAAAGCACTGAAGTGCTTACAACGAACCTGTTTGTTGTAGCGACTTTAGTCGTACCTTTTGGATAAAAGCACTGAAGTGCTTACAACAGACTTTCTAGGTATTTGTATCGGTATAAATATTAAATATAAGCTCAACCAAATTAACTGGTTGAGCATTAACTTTTAGAGGACTTTTGAGCGTATTCCGGCGATCGGCAAACATAGCAGCTTTGTGGAATTAGAAACATAAGCTCTTTGCCGGAAAACATCGTAGTTATTCCGTTCGATCGCATTTAAGATTCTTTGATACAACATCAAAGCTGCCCAAATAGGCCAACGGGAGTCAGAACTGAGGGCGCGAATGCCCTTTTCTGCTAATACGAAATACTTGCGTGCCCGTTGAATTTGGAAACGCATTAATTCCCGCCAGCGATCGTCAACTACGCCGTTAAATAAATCGGCTTCCGTGTAATTAAACAAAGCCAATTCTTCTAAGGGTAGGTAGATGCGTCCCCGACGGGCATCTTCTCCAACATCGCGGAGAATGTTAGTTAATTGGTTGGCTATTCCTAATGCGATCGCTTCTTCTGTAGGAATATAAACTTCTCGATCTTTGTTCCAAGGGGCAGTGTAAATAGTCCGATCGACACCGATGACAGCAGTAGACATTAACCCAACTGTACCAGCGACCCGATAACAGTAAAGATTGAGTTCTTCAAAAGTCTCGTATCGACTGCGGTATAAGTCCATCCGTTGACCTGCAATCATATCCCGGAATGGTTGAATGTCCATCGGGTAACGTTGCAGGGTATCAACTAAAGCCACATCTTGATCGTCTTGGGGAATGCCAGCGAAGACAGATTCTAGCTGTTCTTCCCAGCGATCGAGAGTTTCGTCGGTGGTGTTGACTGATTGGGGGCCATCTACGAGTTCATCTGTACGACGGCACCAAGCATAAATAGCCCAAATTGCCCGACGCTTGGCCTCCGGCATTAGTAATGCGCCTAAATAAAAGGTCTTGGCGTATTTAGCTGTTATTTGACGACACAGTTCGTAGGATTGCTCCAAAGAGGCCAGCGTTCTCATGCGAGGGTAATTAGACAGTTGCAGCATTTGTCGCAGGCTGGGAGGTTATTGGGGTTTTGTGTACCTTTTTTGCTGTTTGCGGGTTTGCTTCAGCGATCGCCTGCGCTGTCAGCTTACCAGAAAGTACGGCACCTTCCATACTGCCTAAATAACGTTGCATGGTATAACTACCTGCAAGATAAAAATTATTAATAGGTGTAGTTTGGGAAGGACGGTGTTGTTGACGACCTGGAATTGACTTGTAGACTGAGCGCGGCGTTTTTACAATGTGATATTTCAGCAATTTGGCTGGCTTATCACTGTCAAAGTGGTGGGGGAAGAGTTTTTTCAACTCTGTCATCGTCGCTGCTACGATGTCTGCTTCGGAGCGATCGATCCAATCTTTCGCGGGTGCTAAAACAAGTTCTAGCATCGAGCGATCGGGATTGGCATATTCCCGGCAGGTATTACTCATGTCGGCGTAGACGCTGAGTAAATCGGAACGGGAAAATAGCAGTTGATCGATGTCTGTCAGTTTGCGATCGAACCACAAATGTAAATTAATTACAGGCACACCTTCCAAACCTTCCAGCTTTTGGAAAAATTCCATCTGCTGCCAAGGCTTAGGTAACATCACTTTTACCACATCCACAGACATCGCAGAAACATAAATATCTGCCGTCAAAATTTCATCGGGTGCGCCGTTGAGTCCGCGAATCACAAAATGTTTTACCGTGCCATCTTCGTTGAGGACAATTTCCTTGAGTGGCGAGTTAATCCGAACTTCGCCCCCACGTTGGGTAATATAGTCCGCTAAAGGCTGACACATCCGTTCGGTAGGCGATCCGTCCAAAAAGGCTATTTTCGAGCCATAACGCTCTTGCAGGAAGCGATTAAGCGCAGTTAGAGGAATGGTAGCGGATACTTCATCAGGATTAATGAAGGTGAGAGCTTTGGAAGCGGCGATAAAGATATCAGTGTTTACTTTTTCGTCCACACCTTGCCTTCTCAGCCATTCCAAAAGCGAGTATTTGTCCATTTCCTCGACGTACTTTTGTCCCCGAACTACAGCCGGAAGTAGTCCAATGGCAAAACGAATTTTCTGCTCCCAAGTGAGCATATCGTTATTCCGCAGAATGGACAAAATCACATTGAAGGGTGCGGGGATATCGGGAACATCAAAACGGGAATATGTTCCAGGTTTTTCTGGTTGGTTGAAAATTAGTGTATGTTCTTTCCACTGGAGCCGATCTTCGATGTCCAATTCCTTGAACAGTTGAAGCATATTGGGATAGGCTCCAAAGAAAGCGTGTAATCCAGTTTCGTACCAGTCGCCATCTTTGTCTTTCCATGCAGCCACTAATCCTCCTAGTACGTCTCGGCTTTCTAGGACGATCGGGGTGTGACCGACATCTGTGAGATATTTAGCGCAGGAAAGTCCTGCTAGACCTGCTCCAGCGATCGCAACTCGCATTCGTATGGTTTTACCCTTAATTTTGCTTGCTTCTTTATCGGTCTCATTATACTTTACAGTCCGTTACATTTTGCAAGAAATATGGGGATTGGGGATTAGGGACTGGGGACTGGGATTTTTTACCTGGATTAATCAGCCTTTTTTAATATTAGGACAACGCAATTATAAACAGATTTTGATATTCTTCATCAGGAATCTTCAAATTTGCTTTTCCTGCTTCCTGTATTGTAAGAACATCGTGACCTAAATCTCTGAGTAATTCCACCACCCGCTTCGGGAATTATTCGTCTGCATAAAAACGTGCCATCAGTTAATCTTCCTCATTTTTGCGGATGGCTATTTCAATTTCTTCAGGAAATGCTTCTGCATAAGCCCAAGCATTTGTTAAGTCAGCAGCCGATATAGTTGGATAATCATATAAAAGTTCTGTATCAGTGATACCTATACGACGTGCATTTACAAGTATCCAAACTGGAATACGAGTTTTGGCGATACAAGCTTCACTGCCACACACGCCAGGAGTTTTTTCAATGCCTTGCCAAGTGTTACTTAAACTTTGGGCTAATAGTTGAATTGCTTGGGCTTTTTCGGCGGGTGTTAAGGCGAGGAGTTTTGGTTCTAATTCTTTAAGTGTCATAAATAGAATTGTTAAAACAATAAGAAAATATCTATTTATTATTTTAGAGGATGAGACGCGCGATCGCATTTCCGAAATCCCTGAATATTGGGATGATTACAACGGTGGTTTGTACTAAAAAAACGGGTGGGTATTGCCCACCCTAATTGTTAATTAGTTACTTCTCTATCCAACCAATCAACCAAATCAGCAACCTCCGAAAAATCTAACAACGCCTCACCTAAATCTTCCAATTTTTCAGTCGATAAATTGCGAATTCTTACCTCTAAATCAGAAGCAACGCCACCAAGACGACGGTTAATCAGGCGCAGAATTAAGGACAAAGCTTCTTGCTGTCGTCCTTGCTGTAATCCTTGTTCTAGTCCTTGCAGTTCCCAACTGGTGACTATTTCCATAACTTCCTCTCTTTCAGATGGTTCAATGGTACTAATCTCTGTTCGGAAAATCCTTTCCTCCTCAGCTGTTAGGCGTAAATAGGTATCAACAAACCCGGAAATTAGCTTCATTCTTGCTCTATCTAGCCTTAATGTAGCCATTAAGCGCAGACATTCAGCTTTTACTCTGGGTCTATCTGACGATGCTATTTTCATTTTTGCCATTAACGCACTAGCTACCGGATTTTGGTAACGCAGAAAATCTCGCCAATTGAGGCGATTTAGCTGAATTACTCGATAATTAAACTCCAACACCCGAAAGTCGGGAAAATCAACTTGGTGAAAAGTTGGTTCTGGACGTTGTGGCACGTCGTAGGAAAATAAAGCAATGGGATAAACTGGCAAAGCGTGTTTTTCGTACAATCGAGCAAAGTAGCGAAACATTCGTTTGCTAAAGTCGCCTCTTGCTTCTGATTGGTGTTCGGTATGAATCAAGAAAAATGATTCTTCACCTCGAAATCTCACTTTTGCCACTAAGTCGGCTTCGTATTGTTCGCCTGCGGTAACATCAGTGAAAATCTCCTTATCCAAAAAAGTCAGCGAGTCACGTTCCAGATATGCTGCAACTTCAGGGAAAAATAACTCGATGAACTCGAAAAAGAAGGTTGTTAGTAGTTCTTTGAATAAACGATCGTGGTCAATCATCGCTAGATGCTACACCTAGATGTGAAAATCATATAGCGATCGCCAAGATGATAAAGACCTGATTAACTCCTAAAACCATTGCTTTTTTACCTTCTGCCTTCTGCCTTCTGCCTTCTGCCTTTTAACTTCTGCCTTCTCCCGATGTATCTGCCCTTGTCGAGATAGAATAATTCCAGCAATAGTTCTCAACATTATTTAATAAAGGCGAGGAGAACAGTAACGCATGGGAAAGGTAGTCGGCATTGACTTGGGTACAACAAACTCAGTGGTAGCTGTAATGGAGGGTGGCAAACCCTTAGTAATTGCCAATGCCGAAGGAATGCGGACTACTCCCTCTGTAGTTGGCTTTAACAAGGATGGGGAACGTCTGGTAGGGCAAATGGCGCGGCGACAAGCGGTGCTCAACCCGCAAAATACGTTTTATGGGGTAAAGCGGTTTATCGGACGTAGATATACGGAAATTAGCCCAGAGTCGAAGCGAGTGCCTTATACGATTCGCAAGGATGAACAGGGAAATATTAAAATTAAGTGTCCTCGTCTAAGTAAGGATTTCGCGCCTGAAGAAGTTTCGGCAATGGTGCTCAAAAAGTTGGCAGATGAAGCCAGTCGTTACTTAGGACAGCCAGTTACAGGGGCAGTAATTACGGTTCCGGCATATTTTAACGATTCGCAACGGCAAGCGACAAGAGATGCAGGAAGAATTGCAGGTTTAGAAGTTAAGCGGATTCTTAATGAGCCTACGGCGGCAGCTTTGGCTTATGGTTTAGATAAGCGAGACAATCAAACTATTTTGGTGTTTGATTTGGGTGGTGGCACTTTTGATGTGTCGATTTTAGAAGTTGGTGATGGTGTTTTTGAGGTCAAGGCGACTAGCGGCGATACTCAGTTGGGGGGGAATGATTTTGATAGTAAGATTGTTGATTGGTTGGCAGAACAATTCTTAGAACAGGAAGGAATTGATTTAAGACGCGATCGCCAATCTCTGCAAAGATTAATGGAAGCAGCAGAAAAGGCAAAAATTGAGCTTTCTGGTGTTAGCGTAACTGAGATCAATTTACCATTTATTGCAGCAACGGAAGATGGCCCGGTACATTTGGAAACTCGGTTAACACGATCGCAATTTGAAGGCTTATGCACCGATCTAGTTAGCCGCCTCCGTAGACCTGTAAAACGCGCTTTGGCTGATGCCAATATGTTGCCGGAAGATATCGATGAAGTGGTACTTGTTGGCGGGGGAACGCGAATGCCAATGGTACAAGATTTGGTGGCTAGTATTATCGATCGCGAACCAAATCAAAACATCAATCCTGATGAAGTTGTCGCCGTTGGTGCAGCAGTTCAAGCAGGAATTTTGGCAGGAGAATTTAAAGATATCCTGTTATTAGATGTGACTCCTTTATCTTTGGGATTGGAAACGATCGGCGGCGTAATGAAAAAATTGATTCCCCGCAATACGACAATTCCAGTGAGAAGATCCGACACTTTTTCGACCGGAGAAAACAACCAAACAATGGTAGAAATTCACGTTCTCCAAGGAGAACGGGAAATGGCAAAAGATAATAAATCTTTGGGTCGATTTAAGTTATTAGGAATTCCACCCGCGCCCAGAGGAATTCCCCAAATTCAAGTGGCTTTCGATATCGATGCCAACGGAATTTTGCAAGTCACAGCCTTAGATAGAAGCACAGGTCGAGAACAAACAGTCACGATTCAAGAAGCTTCGACTTTGAGTGAAAGTGAAGTGCAAAAAATGATTCGGGATGCGGAAGAATATGCCGAAATAGACCGTTTGCAAAGAGAGAGAATTGAAAAACGCAATCGTGCCGAATCTTTAGCAACTCAAGCAGAAAGACAACTGCGAGAAGTAAGTATAGATTTGGGAATGCAGTTTGCTAATGAATATCGTTACCGCATTGAAAGTTTAGTCCGCGAATTACGCGATTATTTAGCGAGAAATGATGATGCGGGAATTGATAGAAGTCAAGCAGATTTGCAGGATATTCTCTATGAAATGAATCGGGAAGTGCGTCTGCGTTATACCGAAGAAGAAGACGATTTATTCGGATCGATTCGTCGTGCTTTCTCTGGCGATGATGATGACGACTTCGACTTTAGAGACCGAGACAGAGATAGACCTTATTACGGTAATAATAATCGAGATTATGACGATCGCCGTTATGACGATCGCCGTGAAGTGATTCGTGACGATCGATCGTATTATAATTCAGGGTCTAATCGTTCTCGCAATACTTCTGATGGTATTGGTACAGGTCGAAGAAGCCAACAACCCCAAAGACAAGATTGGGATGATGATGATGACGATGATTGGTTCTAATTTGTCATAGTAAATAGTCACCTGTCATTGGTCAATGGTATTTCCAATAATAAACAAATGACCAATGACAAATGACAATAATCCAATGACAAATAACCAATGACAAATGACAAATAACTATGGAAAACTTTAGAAACTATTACGAAATTCTGGATGTTCCCAGAGAAGCATCAGCAGAAGAAATCAAAAAAGTCTACCGGAGACTAGCTAGACAATATCATCCCGATTTAAATCCGGGAAACAAAGAAGCGGAAGAAAAATTTAAAGATATTGGTGAAGCTTACGAAGTCCTTTCCGACACCGATAAACGTGCAGAATACGATCAGTTTAGCCGCTATTGGAAACAAAGAGGATTTGCCGGAAATCGATCGGCGCGTGGTGGCAAAAGTTGGTTTAATGGTAATCGTGATGATAAAGATGATGACTATTACAGTCAGTTTACCGAGTTTGGTCAATTCATCGATGAACTACTAGGACGCAGTAACAAAAAAGTCCGGGTAGCGACGGGAGATGACATGAATTCCCGCGATAAAGACACAGAAGATGAATTTCGTCCAGGTAATACTAAAGTTAGTTACACTGTCCCTTCTCGTCCTAAACGCAAAGATATTGAAGCACGATTAACTTTACCTTTAGAAAGAGCTTACACTGGGGGAGTAGAAAGAATTCGCTTAGAAGATGGGCGCAGTTTAGAAGTAAATATGCCGCCCGCAATGGTAACAGATCAACGGATTCGTCTCAAAGGTCAAGGCATTGGTGGTGGCGATCTTTACCTGAAAATTACTGTTACTCCCCACTCATTTTATAAGTTGGAAGGTGCAGATATTGTTTGCCAATTGCCCATTACTCCCAGTGAAGCAGTTTTGGGCGCACCAGTGCAAGTGCCAACTTTAGATGGACGGGTAAAAATGAACATTCCCCCTGGTGTAAAATCAGGCCAAAGATTGCGCCTTGCTAATAAAGGTTATCCAATGGAAGATGGCAGTCGGGGAGATCAATTGCTGGAAATTCAAATTGTGATTCCGAAAGAGATTAGTTCTAGGGAACGAGAACTTTATGAAAAAATCCGCCAAATTGAAACCTTTAATCCCCGTGCGGATTTACCCGTTTAGTGTAAGGTGCGTTACGCTAAGGCTAACGCACCATCAAACTATAACGAACTTCACGTTTTAATTGTAGTTACAATCAAGTATAAAGTTAAATAACATAATATCCAGTCGAATTATGACTTTGGGAAATCTGCGCGACCTGTATCAACAGGTAATTCTAGAACGTTATAAAACACCCAGGCACAAGGGTAAAACTAATCCAGTGCATCGATACCAGAAAGGGCATAATCCTTCCTGTGGCGATACTATTGAATTGACGTTGCAACTAAGTGATGCTGGCGACAAGATTTTAGATGCCAAATTTGAGGGTGAAGGTTGTGCAATTTCAATGGCTTCTGCTGATTTAATGGCGGAAGCTTTAAAGGGAAAAACTGTTAAAGAAGCTTTGGAAATGGTGGAACGTTTCCAACAAATGATGAAAGGTGAGGCGGAGTTTCCCAAGGAGTTGCGAAAGTTAAATGTTATGCAAGGGGTTGCCCAATTCCCTGTGCGAATTAAATGTGCTAATCTGACTTGGCACGCGCTAAAAGCGGCGCTGCAATCATCTGCTGATGCCGAGTCAAATGGCTTTATCAGCAATGAAAAAGAGGAAGCTTAATTGCATTTGGTCGAGATTTTAGCTGGGGATTTTTGTGTGGTAATTATACCAATTTCGCAGGAAAATTATACACCTTATGTAAGGGCGGGTTTTGTTCAGAGATTGTCTGTAAGACACAAAGTTTGTCTGCTCTCACCCGCCCTTACAAAATATGTGTTGTATTTTTATGGGAAAAAGGTATTCATCAGAAATCTAAAATCCAAAATCTAAAATCTAAAATCTAAAATCTCTAGAGGGTTTATGCTAACAACAACTGATTTTTTAATTGCTAGTAAGTGGGCGGGTATTCTAACTTTAGGTTGTGCGGCTTTGACTTTACTAGCTTTTGTTTTAAAGTGGGGATTTCGGTTTCGATTTGTTGGTGCTACTGGGTTTATGGGGGTGTTGACTGGTGGTTTATTTGCTTTGAGTTTGGGACTTTTCTCCCATACAACTATTCCCGGTGCAATTCGTTATTCGGTTGTTTTTGATAATGGGGCAACTTTAGCTTCGATCGCAGTTCCACCCACAATTACTCAATCTGAATTAGATGCAACTCTGCGTCAAGCAGCAGCAGATTTGTTTTCCTATGGCAGATTGGGTAGTGATAGTTTAGTAATTCGCGCCCGGACAATGGTTCATCCAGAAGCAGGGGTTTCTCAACCGTTAATTTTGGGTGAGGTGAGGCGATCGCTAACTAACGGCGAAAATGATAATTTTGCAGTCAAAATCTACGCTGAAAATCTCGCTAAATTACCAAAGCCAACTGCTTAATACAAGCTTGTTGAAAACTTTGTTATCAGGACTTTAGTCCTATAAATTTAAAATTTACACAGAAAAGGGGTTTTTTGACGAAAGTAAGTCGATAACCCCTTTTCTTGAATGGGTAGCAGTTTATTAGATTACTAATCTACCTTCAAGCAATGTATCTTTAATCCTGAGTTGCCTCGGCAGAATCAAGTAACCGAGTGTTTGACAATTCACTTAAGAGTGCCTGACGTAACTAACTATTTTGGTCATTGACAAACTTTGGGAAGTTAGCTTTTTGATTTTTATATTGATTTATATTTTTTGCCGTCAGGCATGATCGCACTTTCAAGAAAAGCAACACTCAACTCTAAATCGCTCACTTTAGCACCTTTAAGATTAGCTCCAGTTAAGTAAGCACCCTCCAAATTAGCACCACTTAAACTAGCATTTTTCAAATTAGCACCACTGAGGTTAGCTTGAGTTAAATCTGCACAAATTAAGTTAGCGTTACTAAAATTAGCACTACTAAGATTAGCCTGATTCAATTTCGCAAAACCAAAGTTAGCATGACTAAGATTAGCACCACTAAGTTTGCTCTGATTGAGGTTAGCATTGTCTAAGTTGGCGTAACTTAAATTAGCATTAGTTAAATCCGTTGCACTTAAATCAGCTGAACTAAGATTAGCTTTGGGAAGATTAATATCTACTAATTCTGCACCAGGAGTGTCCAAACCTCGCAAAGAAACACCATCTTCATTTAAATCTTGCAGTGCTAAAACTCTGGCGTAGCTAACTTTTACTCCATGTGCTGCATCAATTGTACTCCAAGCTTGGTAGTGAAATTGCTTGCGGCGATCGGGTGCTTCCTTAATAAATAAAACTAAGGCAATTACTAAACTTAAAACATCAGCACTTTCCAAAATTTCTGAAACTACAGAATTTTCATCAGCAAATAAATACACTAAAATAAACAATAAAGCTGCACAAACTGCAACTAACCAAGCAGGTAACACCCAAAAAGCATCAACAAGTTTTTTCGGAATATTAATGAAAGTTGTAACCCACTTCCCAATAGTAGCTTTTTCTTGCATTTCAGGAGATTTTTGTGGCTTTACTTGCGGTTGATTTACTTTTACTTCCGTAGGTTTTTCTGTTGCTGTTGCTGCGACTTTTGGTGAGGATATTTCATTTGCACCCTTGATCATTTCAGCAGTAATAGATTGATAAGCAGCTAACCAAGCTTGCTTAACTTCAGGAGTCCAATCAGCTTGGAGATATTGTTCAAAAGTAGTAAGTAAAGCTGTACCAACAGGGCCATAATACTTAGGAATTGCTCCATAACTAACGTGCCTAGCCCCTAAAGCATTCAGTACTGCTCCTACGTTTTCTGGTTGGCGGAGATTTTCCACGACTAATACCAAAGAATTTAGCAGCTTTTTGTACTGATTTGTCATATCAGTTTGAGCAAACAAAGGTTTGACTTCTGGATTAGCTGCAAATAAGTTTTCGTAAAAACTCACCACAAATTCATTGGCATGAGGTTTAATTTTATCGAAACTTTGTTCCAATAATTCTATAGGCAATTCTGGTTTCTGAGAAACAGATGTTTTTACAGTAGTTGGTGTAGTAAATTCTGGCTGTTCGGGAGTAACTTTTGCTGCAAATTCTACTCCTGCACCTTTTAACATTTGAGCAGTAATAGCTTGATAAGCAGCTAACCAAGTTTGCTTAACTTCAGGAGTCCAATCTGTTTGAAGATATTGTTCAAAAGTAGTAAGTAAAGCTGCACCAACTAGGCCATAATACTTAGGAATTGCTCCATAACTAACGTGCCTAGCTCCCAAGGCATTAAGTACTGCTCCTAAGTTTTCTGGTTGGCGAATATTTTGCACAACTAATACTAAAGAATTCAGCAGCTTTTTGTACAGATTTGTCATATCAGCTTGAGCAAACAAAGGTTTGACTTCTGGATTAGCTGCAAATAGATTTTCGTAGAAACTTACAACAAATTCATTGGCGTGAGGTTTAATTTTCTCGAAACTTTGCTCTAGCAGTTCTACATTTAATGACATCTTTATGACCCAGAATTGATTAGTTATTTTGTTTATTTTCCAGATTCTATAAATTCAAATCTGCTAATTCTTGGTAAAGTTTAGCCATGAATTCTGCTGGATCTTTGATGCCCATTTCTCCTAAAGCTTTCCATTGACTAGCGCTGTAATCTAAATCAATTCCCATGATATCTTGAGTCCAATAAGGTAAATTAGATGGATTTTCCATTAGCTCGTAAGTTAGCTTGAGAATTTCTACTCCTGAATTGTTTTCTCTAGCTTTTGTTGCTAAACAGAAAGAAAGTAATTTAGCTAAATTGCTTTCTGGTGGAATTGAAATGAGAAATGCCATTTTTTCGGCTAAGACAAACTTATCCAATTTCATGAATCATCCTTTTCTTATTAATAAATTTATTATCTCAAAAATCCGTTCTTTTGTAATTGTCACCTTCTGAAAGCCTGATATTGCAGCTTCCGCACATCAATTTATAGTTGACAAAATATTACACTAATCCTGAGTAGCTTAGCTATCAATAAAAATCCTTGAAGTACTCGCCAAGCTACCCAAAATGTTTAGTTATTTACTACATTTTAAAGTGCGAAATGTGGGTTCTAAGAAGATACTTTGGCTGCACCTTGTAACATCAAATCAGTAATTGCTTCAAAAGCATCTGTCCATGCTTGCTTAACTTCAAGAGTCCAATCCTGCTGGAGATACTGCTCAAAAGTTGTTAGTAATGCTTGCCCAACTAAAGGGTAATGTTCAGGAACGGTTCCATATTTGATATGTTTAGCTCCTAAAGTTTTAAGAGTTTCCCCTAAAACCTCTGGCTTCCGTAAATTTTGTACTACCAAGACTAGTGCAGCTAACAAATGTTTACGTTGCTCAACCATATTAGTTTGGGTAAATAACGCCTTTGCTTCTGGGTAAGCTGTAAACAGGTTTTCGTAGAAACTAGCTACAAATTCCTCTGAGTGAGGTTTTATTTGTGCAAAACTTTGCTCTAACAGTTCAACATTTAAAGACATATTTCTCTATAACCCAATATTACTCCACAACAATCTAAACATATTTTAGAGAAAATTGTTCTAAACCAAATAATAATTTAATCTTACAAGTTTTCAAAGTTTTTTTGGCTCTCTTGTACTTGTAGTGGAAAACTCTAGTTTTGGAGACTGGGAACTGGGATTACTTAGAGATGATTCAATCAAAAAAACCAGATTAACTAGCAGCGTTAAGGTTAGCAACCAACCCATAAACTGATACGTAATCTTCTAACTCTTGTAAGTCAACAGTGCCATTTTTATCACTGTCGAGAATGTGGAAAAGATAATCAGTGATCTGTGTTCTGACTTCTTCAGGGCTACGTTCGCCTACTGTTAAGTCTTCAATCATTCCTAACAGTTCAAAAATCTCGCCTTTATCCAGTGCCTTACTGCCGTCTTTATCCAATTGAAGGAACAGTTTTCTGATATCTTCTGTTGCCATTCTTGAGGATTTCAATGTTTCTCGTAATATATCATTGCTAAAGAGATTCATGAACAAAATTTGCTCAATTAATGGAATGCAGAAGAACCCCAGTGCTGCCCAAAAAGCGGCATATTTTAAAGTATCTGGGTTGGGAACTACACTAACTGCGCTCATAAATAGTGCAGCCCACAGGAAAAAGTTGGGATTCACTAATAGAATGTAAGCGTCTTGTGCTTCAGATCTGATGATTTTGCCATTGGAAAATATGTATGTTAAGGCAGCAGCTAAACGCATGAAGACAAAGACTACTACTGCTAGTGCTAGTTGTTGTAAACAAGCTAGCGATCGCTCAGGCGCATCTGAAGTAAATAAGTCGGAAATAATCGTATATGGAGTAAACTGAAAGCCTGTAAATAAAGCCATAATTGCCACAGCTAAAACCCCGATAAATTTCCAGTTTTTACTGTGGTGATTTGATTCTACAGGAGATTTACTCCGCCAATATTGTGCGATCGCACCGGGAATCGCTAAACCAACAATTAAAATGACAAAGAAAAAGTTTAAACTGTCAACTTTAATTGGTAAAGGCGCAAGCGCAAATGTCACTATCAACGCCAAAGGTGCAACTATCGACAACAACCGAGACAACACCGCTGAGGGATAAAGATTACCTCCCCAAAGAACTGATAAAACTGGCGAAGTCAAAGCTGGTGGTACCATCCAAAATAACACCCACAAAATTTTGTACAAGTCTGCTGGACTTTGATACAAAATTCCCGAAAATATTAAAAATAGTCCGATCGCCCATCGAACAAACATCCAACCATAGACAATAGATTTTACAGTCGGAGTTACTTTTCCCCTAGTTCCAGCGAAGTCAATATCTAGATAAGTGTAAAAAGTTGAAACTGCCAAACAAGCAACAATTAACCAAGTAAAAACGCCCGGAGGCAGCTGATAATTAGAAGCACTAAATGCTCTCGCCAAACTGCCAACTAAAAATGACACAGCATAGAGCAAAATCGCCCACATAATCGAAAGATCGTTGAACTTTTTCCGTAACTCCGCACTACCGCTAGATTCTTTATCACGGAACTTAGTCAATTCTTCCTTACTCAAAGCCTTACCATTTGGCAATTTCAAATGTTTATAAGCCGTTGGTGGTAAGCCACTTAAATAAAGTGCTAAAGGCTCCAAAACATATTGATGGCACACTACGAGAACATCTTCGCCTCGTTCCAAATGGGGAACAACTTTTTCCCGATAGAAACTAGCAGCCCTCGCATAAACTTGGTCTATTTTTTCCCCAGCCGGAGGTGCTTCGTTATGGGAATGTAACATTTCCTCGAAGCCTTCATAGCCAAGAGCAAGCCGCAACAAATTTAAATTTCTCCCGGCAAAAATGCCAAAAGATTTCTCACCAATGCGATGATCGATATTAATCGGAATATCAGGTGATTTCAGAGATTGACTTACATCAACTGCAATTTGACAAGTTTGCCGCGCCCTTCTCATGTGGGAAACATATACAGCATCAAATTTGATGCCTCTTTTTTTAATATCCAGTCCCGCACGACGTGCTTGTAACTTACCAAATGCTGTCAGTCCAACATCCAGCACTCCTGCAAAAATATTGCGTTCGTTGCTAGTACTCTCGCCATGCCTAATAAAATATACTTGCCCTGTTTTGCGCTCTTTTTCTATTACCCGATCGGCATTTTCTGTGGGTAAATTTAGCGAATTATCAACTTGTCCCATGATTTTTTTTGTTTGAAGTCGAGACTTTTTATTTAAAATAAAACTTTCTTTGCAACTGCAAAGAAATTATATAATTACTAAAATAAATTAACATTTTTTGCCATCAATAAGTATTAAGTTATGATAATTTTTATGTTATAAATTACCAATTTTAAAGTTAATGTTATAAGCAATTTAATTCTTTGTTTAGAGGGAGAAAACTGTAGCCGCCACCTGCACATTTGGGGACTACTTTAACTAATTTATACCCTGGTTGATTGGGATTTTCTTGGCGATCGCCTCTTTCAAGTTCAATCACTAAGGCTTTCTGACAAAATCAACAACAAATCACGACTGTGGATGCTGAATTTGATGCAATCTTTGGAGAATGACTTTGGCATTTTTGGGGCGTTTATGAGGAAAGTATTCCATCAGCCAATTAATCAATGCCACCAAAGATGAAGAAATAGGATATTTGGTATTTTTATTATACTTATGCGATCAAAAAAGTTGATGATGGGGTCAATAATCCAGCAATTTTGCAGGCATATCCAGAAGTAAAAAAAGCTTTGGACTCCCTTGGTAAGCCCCTTAATGCTAATAAAGCCTTGGTTTTGACTAATGAAGGATGGTCAACAGGCGAAAAGTAAAGAATTATGAGCAGTTGACACTCAGGCGAATGCACCCGCATTCGACCTGAATTTTTCCTTAAATGTAACCAAAAGTAAGCTTTTGTTGCAACAAGTACAATAATCCAATCGGCTAACCGTAGTATAATACAAATTATACCATTGTGGAAAAAATAAAACTGTTCAGTAAGGTGCGAAATGCTTTGCTACCTCTTTGAGAATAATAGTGATTACGAGCAAGGAGCGCCATACTTGCAGAAAATTTTTACCACTGGGATGACAGCTAAAAAATTGAATTCAATAGCTCATAAGGAGAACAAAATGCGAATTGCTCGTAATGTTACAGAATTGATTGGACACACCCCGCTAGTTGACTTAAATCGAATTCCTCAATCAGAAGGATGTCTAGCGCGAATTGTTGTCAAACTGGAAGGGATGAACCCAGCTGCTTCTGTTAAAGACCGGATTGGCGCAAGTATGATTCAAGTAGCAGAAGAAGCGGGATTAATTGAGCCTGGAAAAACCGTTTTAGTCGAACCAACTTCCGGTAACACAGGCATCGCTTTAGCAATGGTAGCAGCTGCCAAAGGTTACGAATTAATTCTTACCATGCCGGAGACAATGAGCATGGAAAGACGCAATATGCTCAAAGCTTATGGTGCCACATTAGAATTAACTCCAGGCGTGGAAGGAATGCGGGGAGCAATTAAACGTGCCGAAGAAATTGCTGCTACTATTCCTAATGGTTATTTGTTGCAACAATTCCGCAACCAAGCTAATCCCAAAATTCACCGAGAAACCACCGCTGAAGAAATTTGGACTGACACAGATGGAGAAATAGATTTTTTAATTTCTGGTGTTGGGACTGGTGGTACTTTAACCGGAGTAGCCGAAGTAATTAAAAAGCGAAAACCAACTTTTAAAGCAATTGCAGTTGAACCTGTGAATAGCCCAGTTCTTTCTGGTGGAAAAGCTGGCCCGCATAAAATTCAAGGTATTGGTGCTGGGTTTGTTCCCGAAGTTTTGCGAGTGGAATTAATTGACGAAGTAATTCCAATTTCAGATGATGAAGCGATGTATTTTGGTCGCCGTTTAGCCAGGGAAGAAGGTTTGCTTTCTGGTATTTCTTCCGGTGCCGCTTTAGCAGCAGCAATTAAAGTTGGTAAACGGGAAGAAAATGCAGGTCGTTTAATTGTGATGATACAACCAAGTTTTGGCGAACGTTACCTAAGTACACCGTTGTTCCAAGAACCACAAGTTTTGGAAACTGCCAAGTTGTAGGAGATGGGGAGGTGGGGGGAAAGAGATGCTTAATGATTCTTCTATAGTTTGCCATTGCAAGGTATATCTCCCTCTTGAGCCAATTATTTTCTCATCCGAACATGAATTAGCCCTGCCCCATCTCCTATTCCCTCTTGTTATGGTTTTCATAAGCAAGCTGAGGCATCCCGAAGGGCGAATTATCTGTAAAAATAAGTAACAAATGTCCTTTTGCCAAAGTGGTAACAACTAATTGTGTTTGTTCTTAGCGGCTATGAATACTTACTGGGCTTCCTAATCATTTGCAGCCTAGTCCCAGCTTTAGCTCTGACTGCATCGAAACTACTGCGCCCCAGCCGTCGTGGGCCAGAGCGTCGCACTACTTATGAATCGGGGATGGAACCAATTGGCGGAGCCTGGATTCAATTCAACATTCGCTACTATATGTTTGCTTTGGTCTTCGTGGTCTTTGACGTGGAGACGGTTTTTCTTTACCCTTGGGCTGTCGCTTTTAATCGTTTGGGACTTCTAGCCTTTATTGAAGCACTGATCTTTATCGCAATTTTAGTGGTTGCTCTGGTTTACGCATGGCGCAAAGGAGCCTTGGAATGGTCATGAATTCAAATCTCACAACTACAGATGCCAATTTTGAGCAACAGCTAAAAGAAAAGATTCTCAACCCGGTTGAGCGTTCTTCTGTTACTCAAGAACTTTCGGAAAATGTCATTTTAACTACGGTTGATGACCTCTACAATTGGGCTAGGCTTTCGAGTCTGTGGCCTTTAATGTTTGGTACGGCTTGCTGCTTTATTGAATTTGCGGCGATGATTGGTTCTCGGTTTGACTTCGATCGCTTCGGTCTAGTTCCCCGCGCTACCCCTCGTCAAGCTGACTTAATTATTACCGCAGGCACGATCACCATGAAAATGGCTCCGGCTTTGGTACGGTTGTATGAGCAAATGCCGGAACCTAAGTACGTGATCGCTATGGGTGCTTGTACGATTACAGGCGGAATGTTCAGTGTTGACTCCCCGACGGCAGTGCGTGGGGTGGATAAACTGATTCCTGTGGATATTTATATCCCTGGCTGTCCTCCCCGTCCCGAAGCGATTATGGATGCGATCATTAAACTGAGAAAGAAAATCAGCAATAATTCCATCCAAGAACGGGGAAGCTTGGTTCAAACTCACCGTTACTACAGCACAACTCACAAAATGAAACCTGTGCCAGCGATCTTAGATGGTAAGTATCTCCAATCTGATACTCGCTACAATCCACCAAAAGAATTGACTGAAGCGATGGGTATGCCTGTACCACCAGCACTTAAAGCAACAGAAAAGGAGGTTTCTCGTGGCTGATGAATCTCAAGCACCAGAAACTTCGACTCTGGTAGAAGCTGGTAAAGTTTCTCGCTGGTTGACTGAAAATGGTTTTGAACATGAGTCTTTAGAACCAGATCGTCGTGGCATCGAAATTATTAAGGTTGAGCCGGATTTCTTGCTTCCTTTGGCTACTGCTTTGTATGCTTACGGGTTTAACTACCTTCAGTGTCAAGGTGGTTATGATGTTGGCCCCGGACAAGAGTTGGTCAGTTTTTACAATCTGATTAAACTCAGTGATAATGCCGATCGTCCAGAGGAAGTGCGTTTAAAGGTATTTTTACCCAGAGAAAACCCCAGAGTGCCTTCAGTTTACTGGATTTGGGCAAGCGCAGACTGGCAAGAACGGGAAACCTACGATATGTACGGGATTATTTACGAAGGACACCCGAATTTGAAGCGGTTGTTGATGCCGGAAGATTGGGTGGGTTGGCCTTTACGTAAGGATTATGTCTCTCCCGATTTTTACGAGTTACAGGATGCTTACTAAAGCTAACCAAAATTCTCTCTACCCCCTATTTTGGGGGTTTTTTAATTTTTGATTCTGGTGTATTTAGTAATTAGGTTTACTTATCACCATCAGTACGGGAGAATCCCCGGATTTGGCATCAAACAATAGAATATAAGGAAAGAATATAGTACTAATCAGTTATGTTAGTTTTGAACAAATAGCAGAGTCTTCAATCTCTGCTTCGTATTTTCTCTTTGGTTAAGGTAATGAATAGTAATTTAATAAGTTCCTCGAAAGCAGATATTATGATTGTGGATGATACACCAGATAATATTCGTTTTTTATCCACTCTGCTTCAAGAACAAGGTTATAACGTGCGGAAAGCTATTAGTGGGAAAATGGCTTTAACTGCTATTAGGACTATTTTGCCTGACTTAATTTTATTAGATATTAATATGCCGATAATGAATGGGTATGAAGTTTGTCAGGAATTAAAGAATGATGACACAACTAAAACAGTGCCGATAATTTTTATTAGTGCTTTGGATGATGTAACTGATAAAGTTAAAGCTTTCCGTTTGGGTTGTGCAGATTATATTACTAAGCCTTTTCAAATGGAAGAAGTTTTGGCGCGAATTCAAAATCAATTAGCTATCAAAAATTTGGAAAGTCAGCTGCGATCGCAAAATGACCAACTACAAAAGACTTTAGTGGAACTCAGAAATGCCCAAGCAGAAATAATTCAAAAAGAAAAAATGCTCGGTTTAAGTCAACTTGCTGCTGGCATGGCGCATGAAGTTAATAATTCCATTGGGTTTATTGCTGGGAATATTGAATTTGCTCGTCGATATGTCAAAGATTTACTCAATTTAATCGAGCTTTATCAACAAGAGTATCCCCAAGCAACTCCTGTTCTAGAGGAAGCACTAGAAGAAATTGACCTGGGATTTCTGGTAAAAGATGTGGAAAAAGTGCTGAATTCGATGCAAACGGGAGCAGAACGAATTTCCACAATGAATTTAGCATTACGAATTTTTTCTCGATTGAATGAATCTGATATTAAACCTGTAAATTTACATGAAGGAATTGATAGCACTTTAGTATTATTACAGCAAAGACTGAAACCAGAAGGACGAAACTGGGAAATTAAAGTAGAAAAAAATTATGGGCATTTCCCATTAATTAATTGTTATGCTAGCTTGATGAATCAAGTATTTTTAAATATTTTAAATAATGCGATCGATGCTTTAGAAGCTAAATGGGAAAAAGCCGATCATATATCGATTATGCCTACAATCTGGATTGCTTCAGAATTAATCGATCGGCAGAAGGCAATCATTAGAATTAAAGATAATGGAACAGGAATTCCTGAAAACATCAGAGAACATTTATTCGACCCATTTTTTACTACTAAGCCAGTTGGCAAAGGTAGCGGTTTAGGATTATTAACTAGTTATCAAATTATAGTAGAAAAACATAAAGGTAATTTGACTTATGAATCTACGTTAGGAGAAAGTACAGAATTTTTTATAGAAATTCCTGTAAATTTAATACCAATCTGAAAAAATCCAAAGATTCAGATGACATACTTTCTTAATTATTAGTAATATTAGTTACCAATAAAAGCGAGTCACTACTGAAAAGCAAATTACTTTGAAGCTATTAAATACTTAACGTTACAAACTATTTGCAATTCTAGTAGGGAAAATCGGATAAAATATAGCTTCTGGGATACAGAATTAGAAAAAATGACTGCCAACCCAAGAAGGGACAAGCTAAAACGGTTAGTTTTGAGTGGTATGGATACCACTTGAGTTTAGAGTTAAATTGCCTTGATAACTCAAAACTTAAAACTCAAAACGTGCTCCGCACCGCTACGCTAAGAAAACTTTCCTTTGTTCCCTTGCCTCACAAAATTATCCCGATTTAGACCAATAGCCGATAAAATTAACAAGTGAGCGTCTCAATCGCAAGCGAGGCAAAATTAATGACGGATCACTCTCCCTTTGTGCCAATTACTGTTAATCCAATTAAATTTGGAACAGATGGTTGGCGAGGTGTAATAGCAGCAGATTTTACCTTTGAGCGCGTAGCTTTGGTAGCACCGATCGCAGCTCAAGTTCTAGCCACAGAATATGGTAGTAGTACCAATAGTCGCACGGTGATCGTCGGTCACGATCGCCGTTTTATGGCAGAAACCTTTGCGCGTACAGCAGCAGAGGCAATTCGCGCCGTCGGTTTTGATGTTTTGTTAACAGAAACTTTTGCTCCTACTCCCGCTTTTAGTTGGGCAGCAAAAAAACTTAATGCTTTGGGTGCTATTGTGATTACAGCTAGCCATAATCCTGGCAGCTATTTAGGTTTAAAAGTCAAGGGTGCTTTTGGGGGTTCAGTTTCTCCAGAAGTAACTAAGAAAATAGAAGCTTTGTTAGATGAAAAGTTGTCACCAGCAGCAGAACCAGGAAAATTAGAAATGTTTAATCCTTGGCCTAGCTATTGCGAAGGATTACGAGTTAAGGTAAATATTGACCAAATCAGTAATGCGATTAAAGCAGGTAAATTAACAGTATTTGCTGATGTAATGCACGGTGCAGCTGCAACAGGAATTGAGCAAATTTTGGGCATACCTGTTAAAGAAATTAACAGCGGTCGCGATCCTTTATTTGAAGGTGGTGCGCCCGAACCTTTACCAAAATATCTGGGCAAACTTTTCCAGGTAATGAAAGAACATAGAGCAAATAATCCTGATGGTTTGTCAGTTGGGTTAGTGTTTGATGGAGATAGCGATCGCATTGCTGCTGTCGATGGACAAGGTAATTTTTTAAGTTCTCAAGTGTTAATTCCCATTTTAATTGAACATTTGGCAACTAAAAGAGGCATGACTGGCGAAATTGTAAAAACTGTCAGTGGTTCTGATTTAATTCCCAAAGTAGCAGCACTTTATCAACTGTCATTATTTGAAACTGCGGTTGGCTACAAATATATTGCCGATCGAATGCTCGAAACTTCAGTTTTACTTGGTGGAGAAGAGTCTGGTGGTATTGGTTATGGCACTCATATTCCCGAAAGAGATGCTTTGTTATCGGCTTTATATGTGCTAGAAGCAGTTGTAGAATCAGGCAAAGATTTAAGTGAATTGTACAGTAATTTGCAGGAGAAAACTAACTTTAGTTCTGATTACGATCGCATAGATTTGCCTTTAGCTAGTATGGATGTTCGGGCGCGTCTTTTGCAGCAATTACAAAGTCAACCACTCAAAGAAATTGCTGGTCAATCAGTAGTTGATTGCAACACAATTGATGGTTATAAATTCCGTTTAGCTGATGGTAGTTGGCTGATGATTCGCTTTAGCGGTACTGAACCAGTGTTGCGTTTATATTGTGAAGCTGCTAACCTTGATGAGGTGCATAAACGACTAAACTGGGCGAATGATTGGGCAAATTCGGTTTAGTCATTTGCGATTAGTCATTAGTCATTTGTGAGTAGTTATTTTAATAACCAAGGACAATGACCAATGACTAATACTCGAAGAAAAATAACAGTTAACAAATAATAAATGACCAATGACAAAAATATTAGTAGTTGCTACAAGTAATTCTGGTAAGTTGCTAGAAATGCAAGCTTACTTAACAGATTTAGATTTAGAACTGCAACTCAAACCTGATGAATTAGAAATTGAAGAAACAGGCGAAACTTTTAGCGAAAATGCTTGTCTGAAAGCATCTCAAGTCGCAGCAGCAATGGGAAAATGGGCGATCGCAGATGATTCCGGTTTAGAAGTAGAAGCTTTAGAAGGAGCACCGGGAATTTACTCGGCTCGTTATGGTAACAGCGATCGAGATAGAATCGAAAGATTATTGTTTGAATTGGGGAATGAATTAAATCGAGAAGCTAGGTTTGTTTGTGCAATTGCGATCGCACGTCCTGATGGTTCGATCGCCTTACAAACAGAGGGAATTTGTCCAGGACAAATATTGCATTCTCCACGAGGTAATCATGGCTTTGGTTACGATCCAGTTTTCTATGTTCCAGAACAAAATCAGACTTTTGCAGAAATGACCCCTGAATTAAAAAAATCTGTGAGTCATCGCGGAAAAGCATTTCAAGCCTTATTACCTGAATTAAAAAAATTAGATTTTGGATTTTAGATCGGTAAGTAATTTCAATTCTAAAATCCAAAATCTAAAATCTAAAATTATTAGATTGCTTCTGTATTCTTTTCGCCTGTACGAATCCGAACTACTTGTTCCACAGGCGAGATGAAAATTTTGCCATCGCCAATTTCCCCAGTTCTAGCAGAGGCGATGATTTTTTCAACTACTAAGTCAACTTGATCGTCTTCAATCACAACCTCTACTTTTAGTTTTTGGAGAAATTCCACAGTGTACTCAGAACCACGATAGCGTTCAGTCTGACCCTTCTGGCGACCAAAACCACGCACCTCGGAAACGGTCATCCCTACAATACCTGCATTAACTAAGGCTATCTTGACTTCATCAAGTTTGAATGGTCTAATAATCGCTTCAATTTTTTTCAATTTCTTAACTCCTCAAAGTCTGTTTCATGCGTCTTTTAGTAGACATTACCAGCAGAAAAGAAGCAAGGGGGTTGATGTAGGAACTGTCTATACAGAAGTCGGTTTTTAGAGATTATAGAAGACATTCCTACTCCTTATGCTGGCACAAGTCACCGTCTGAGATTACCATATCTCGCGTTATCTTTCATTCTTTTTAAGCACGGAGAGTCTCAAAAGTAAACAATTCATGACAGAAAACAACTTTTGCCTACAGAACGTCAAAGGTAAAAGGGAAAATTACCCTTTCCTTTGACTTATATCTAAATTCCATCATCTGTGTTCACCTGTGTTTCATCTGTGGTTAATAAATTAACTTTAAATGAAACCGCAGAGAACAAAAAGATCTATTCACCGCTTTTAGTAAGTTAAGTTTGAGCGATTTTTGCTGGTTTAGCTTTAGCAGGATTAGTTAATATTTGATATTTCACAAATCTTCCGGCTAGTACAAACAAAACAATTAAAAAAGCGCCTATTCCCAAAGGACTAGGAAGCCAAAAAATTGCTTCTAAATGATTAATTTTTCCCGGTTGTAATTCCCAAACTAATTGTTTTCCTTTGGCTTGAATTTCGGGAGTCAGGTCATTTTCGCCTTTAATGATGGTTCGCGCTACTGCGGGAGTATTCAGGCGGAATTCTAACTGTAATAAGGAACCTGGATCGATTGTAATGTTACTATTGGGAGAAGTTAGGGAAAGCGATCGCAAATCCAAATCATAAATCAAATGATTGCGTATCCAAAACAAAAAATTACCTTGCTGTAACTTCAACTCAGATTTCAACTCTGGCAAATCTCCATCCTGATTAGCTACATTTTGAGTTTTTTGTTTTTCAATTGGATTGAAAAACTTGTTATACTTTTCCTCTAACTCCTTGCCATTATTAAAAGGAATCGTCACAATTAATTCTTGTTCAGAAACCTTTTGCACTTTTCCTTCTAAGTTTTTAGCCCGACTTTCGATACTCTTTAACCATTCATCAACTGTTTCATTACTGAAACTTTTTAGCCGTTCTCCCAACTTAATCTTTTGGACAATTTCACCTTTGTGAGCGCCAGCAAAATTAACTCCCACATCATACTGGACGCAGCCAGTCAGGAAAGTTAAAATACACAAAATCAAGGGGATAATTCCGAAAAGCTTATTTTTTTTCTTAAGTTTTTGAGCCTTCACTTTTTCCCTATTCCTTTTAACGATAAAACTTTAAAATCCCCACCAAACTAAGCTACCCAATATTAACAGAACGCCAATCAAAGCTACCCAAATAAACCGATTATCTTTTGTATTTACCTGACTCAAGTCTACAGGTTCTGGCGGAGAAACAGAACGAGAGGAAGATTTTCCAGAAGTCGCAGCATTACCTAAACGAGTTTTACTTTCATTATCAGCGATCGCACCCAGGTCGGGAATTTGGGTCAGCCATTCTGGGCGACGATTCAATTGGGGAGCCTCTAAAATATAGAGTAAGCGGCGACTTTGTTGGCGAATGTCGTAACTGGGATGGCGGTCTAATTGTTTGCAAAGAGCGATCGCTTCTTGCCTTCGATCGGCTGCTTCATAAGCAATAACTAACCAAATTTGCACCTCGCCACCAAAGCGGGTATTGCGATCGACCAAAGCACTAGCCTTTTGCAAAAATTCTACCGACTGGCGATATTGACCGCGTTCAAAAGCAGCCTTACCAACCTGGTATTGTTCCTTAACAGCCTCTAAAGTTTCTCCACTCATAACTTAACTTTTTCTAAATATTTAAAGATCCCCCATTATGAAGAAAGTATACCTTTTCCAGTTTCCCGGTCAACAGCATTTAGGGGGATCAAAAATCGATTAGCTTCTGCAAAAAGTTTTAGTAGACAGTGAGATTTAACTAATCGATCGCAACTAATTACATACCTCGACTATTCATAAACTCAGAAGCAACAATCATTGAACCAATCCCCGCATCAGAGAGAATTTCTAACAATAACGCATGGGGAACACGACCATCTACAATATGAGTGGCGCGAACACCCTGAGCCAAACTCCGCACGCAACAATTCACTTTAGGAATCATTCCCCCACCAACAACACCAGAAGAAATCAAAGCCCTTGCTTCTTGAATATCCATTTTCGTAATCAAGGTAGAAGGGTCTTTGTAATCTTTTAAAATTCCCGCAGTATCTGTTAGTAAAATTAACTTTTCTGCGCCTAAAGCTGCTGCCAATTCTCCCGCTACAGTATCGGCATTAATATTATAAGCTTGTCCAGTTTCATCAGCGGCAACACTGGAAACTACAGGAATGTATCCACTTTTGAGTAAAGAATCTAAGACGCTAATATTTACCGCACTCACTTCTCCCACAAAGCCAATTCCTTCTTGACCTTCGGGACGTGCTTTGATCAAATTACCATCTTTGCCACACAAACCAATTGCTAAACCACCAGCTTGATTAATTAAAGTGACAATTTCTTTATTTACCTTACCAACCAAAACCATTTCCACAACTTCCATTGTGGCTGCATCTGTAACTCGCAGACCATTTTTGAACTGTGGTTCTATTCCTAGTTTATCCAGCCAAGAATTAATTTCTGGCCCTCCACCATGCACGACAACTAGACGCAAGCCGACACAGGATAAAAAGACAATATCGCGCATTACCTTGTCTTTAAGCGAACTATCTTTCATGGCTGCGCCACCGTACTTAATGACCACAGTACGCCCAGCAAATTGTTGAATGTAAGGTAATGCTTCGCTGAGTACTCGCACGCGAGTCGCATCATCATTAGTCTGAGTATAATCGAGTTCTTTAACCATGAGCTTGTTTTGTGATCTCAAAAGGTTTTAGATGCAGTTTAGATGAGTTTGTACTTCAAAAAAGATGTCAATGGCGACAGTTTAGAGTTTTTTCATCAATTAAAATAGGCGGGAGTAACGGCTGGTGGTTTTAAGACCAAAGGAATTGCCTCTAAGATACGTTTTGTTACTTGTTCGGGTGTTTCTTGGGGTTGAACTGTAATGCGTAAGTCAGCTTGATTGTAAAGTGATTGTCTTTGCTCTAGAAGAGTTTGCAGCTTTTTCTTAAGGTCAACATCCTTTAACAGGGGTCGGTTGTTGTCCTCTGTCAAGCGCTCTAACAGTAATTCTACTGATACATCTAACCAGACGATCAAACCATGCCGCAAATAACTCCAATTTTTTTGTCGCAGGACTATGCCCCCACCTGTGGAAATTACGGTTTTTTTGTAGGTGGAGAGTTCTGCTAAAACTTGAGTTTCCCAATCTCGGAAGGTTTCTTCCCCAACGGTTGTAAAAATTTCGTTAATGCTTTGACCCTTCGCTAACTGTTCGATTAAAGCGTCGGTGTCAAAAAAACGGCTGTAACCTAGTTCCTGCGCTAGTAATTTTCCGACAGTGGTTTTCCCAGCACCCATCATGCCAATTAAATAAATACTTATGTCTTTGAGAATATTGTTCACTCGTTGAGGTTCTAAGTTTCATTTACGTTAGTACTGCTACTTAGTTTACCTGGATTTGGGTTGGGAATGACCTCTGTCTGGAGGTTATTTTGTTTGCTCAGTTGTTGATTGAGATATTCTTTAAATATTGGTAGCAGTTTGAAACTAGTAGTATGTTTGTAAATTAGCGATCGCCTAACCAAGGATTCCAGCGTTTCCCATAACTCTCCTTTAGTCATTCCTGGGGGCATTGCTTCTTCTGTCGTTTCTGATAACAATAAAATATCTTGTTTAACGGCTAACCAGTACAATACTTGCTTTTCGGTTTCACAAAGGCGAGTTAATTGTTCTTCTATCAACTGTCGCACTCCCCCAAAAACCAAAAGATTGTGCTTTAAAAACTGGGAAACTTTCCCATCAAATAATTCTAAAATTGTGGTTAATACAATTTTCAATGCTAAAGGATTACCTGCATAGCGGTTAATTAGTAAACGCCATTCATACTCAGAACAAGTTACTCCTTTAGCTTTAATTATTTCTTGACAATCTACTTCACTTAAACCTTTTAATTCTAAGGATCGTACAGGTAGATTTACGCCTTCAATAGCCGCTACTTCTTTGAGTTTTTCTCGACTAGTTAACACCAAGCAACTTTGATGCAATACTGCGCCAATTTTCTGAAAAAATTCTCGATATTCTTCATATTCGGGGCGAAAATTTCCTACGTAAGCATGGGGTTTTAACAAGGCATCCACGTTATCTAATACTAGTAAACAACGGTATTTTCGGAAAAACTCTAATAATTGAGCCGTTCTCTCTAGGGTAGTTTCTGCTAAAATGAATTGACTGCTTTCCTCTTGGGCTAAGAATTGTAGCAAATCAGCTAAAAGTTCTTGTAGTCGTGGTGCATGATTTAGCGATCGCCAAATCAAATATTTAAAATTATCCTGTACCTGTTCTGCTAATTTTATCGATAAAGTGGTTTTACCGATTCCACCCATACCAAGCAGAGACACTAAACGACAACGATCTTTAATAATCCAATTTTGTAATTGAACTAATTCTTTCTCTCTCCCATAAAAGATACTGACATCAACTGCTTCTCCCCAGTCAAAAGTTTGCCTAACTTCTGGTCGATCGCTTTCCTCGATCGAGGTTGGCGCGACTGGCTGTGGTAAAGTTGAAGCTAATTTATAACCAGCTTCTTCTAAAAGTTTCGTTACCCGACTCCAATGGCTAATTTTTATCTGTTGGCTAGTTTGGGAATACAGCATTACTTCAATGTATTTATACAAGCCATTGGAAAGGTAAACTCTTACTGAACTACTACTAGAACTTTGATAAATAATATCTGCTATTTCTCGAGGACTATAACCACAAAGTAATCCGCGAAGAATTTTCTTTTCTACAGGTGTTAGTCCTTTATTTTTAGCTGAAGCAAGGTCTACATATAATTTCTCAAGCTTCCAATTATAGGCAGCTTCTATAAATTCCCCTGATTGCACTGGTTTTAATGTAAATAACATCATTAAGAAAATTAACGTTTATTTAACATTTTGCTAGCTTTTAGCGTTGTTTATCAATTTAATTGTAAACATTAACAGAATTACTAACATCAGTAAAGTAACGGATTCATTAACTATGACTTAATATTAACTTCATGAAAAGTTCATGAAAAATTTATGAATTCACGGTAAGGTAGTCAGCAAAACTAAGTAATATATAGTCTATAGCTAACTCATCTAATGAGCTTACTAGCAAAGTCTTTAGTGCTGCAAGCTTTGCAAGAATTTAACCTGTGTTTTACCTGTGATGACTTGTTGTAGTTCAGTGTTTTTACCGCATTTAATTTGAATCTGAAATTTTGTATGGGTGATTACCATGTACCTGATTCGTGAAGTAGTTCAACAAGCTCTTAAATCTGGTTATCTTAGTGTTGCAGCAGAAGAACAACTGCGGCATTTGTTAAAAAATAAGTATGACATGGAAGACCTTGATGCTTTCATGAAACTGCAATTTGCAGCTATGTCTGGTCAAGTTAAGCAAGAGTCTCGTGAGTTAATTTGTTCTTAGATTCGTAGCAATGCTGAATGGCTAATGTGGGATAGCTATCTATCAGGGGTAACGTGAAGTTAAGTAATTTAGCAGTTCTAGCCCTTCGCGAGAAAGTTAGACGAACAAAAATTGACGAGTTTTGAAAGCTGTGTTAATTGTTAGGTAATATGATTAAACTAGTTAGTTAATCATACAAAAATTTTATTTTTCACCGATATCAGACGAACAAAGTTTTTTTCAGGTGAAAATTATACCAAGTGCAGCTTTATAAAACTCGATCGCCTTTTCCCCAAACACATTAAAGCTAAAATAATCAATTAAGTGGCTGAAATTTTCACCATTGGCTATTTAGCAAAGCCTGATAAATTAATACTCAAGAATGTTCAAGCTTTTTGCATAGTACTAAATAAAGCTAAAGGATGGGGGTCTAAATTACCGTAATAAACTGTTTCTTCAATAGAAACTATTTGTAGTTTAGTCCCAAAAATTTCCCGGATCTGTTCTGGCTTAAATTTATATGGCCCACCCTCCCTAGCTTCCAAATAACAAAAGCATTTTAACAATAAATAAGCTGTCGGTTTAAGCAAATCATAGACTAAATCAACGTACTTTTCTCTACTTTCTGGGGGTAAGACGTGAAAACAACCGCGATCAATAATTAAATCAAAATCTCCTTGCAGCTTACTATTAAGAATATCATCTTGTTGCCAGTTAATGTTTAATCCTTTTCCTTGCACTTTAGCAGCGGCTTTTTGAATTGCTGTTTCCGAAAGATCGGTAGCAGTAACTTCAAAACCTCTTTCTGCTAAAATTATTGCTTGCGTACCAGGGCCAGTGCCAATATCTAATACATTTCCTGTAGTTAAATTTAACTTTGTTAAAGTTTTTTCTATGTCTGGGTCTAAATTAGCATTAAACCAAGGCATAGACTCAACAGTTTGTTCTTGATATAACTGTTCCCAATTAGGAAATGTTCGTTCTTGATTCATAATTCCTCCTGAATTTAAGACAAAATATCTTTTAAACCTTTCACTAATCTACTGATACCTGCTTGCACTGTTTCTGCTTGCAATGCGCCGTAAGCAACACGCAGATAACAACCATCATCTATACCAAAAGTTGTCCCTGGAATTACTGCTACTTTATACTCACGAATCAAACGTTCTACTAATTCCATTGCACCTAGATCAGTTTGAATCTTTAGCAAGAAATAAAACGCACCATCAGCAGGAGGAATTATACATAAGTCTGAAATATTTTGCAATTCCTGAAGCACGATTTCGCGCACTTTTGTAATTGCTTTTAGTTTTTCTTGACAGTACTTAACTCCTGCTTGTAGAGCACCTAAAGCTGCATACTGAGAAATCACAGGCGCACAAATTAATATAGTATCTTGAATCTTCTTTATTGGCACTAATAAATGTTGCGGAATTACCATATATCCAATGCGCCAAGAAGCAAAACCATAAGCTTTAGAAAGAGAAAAGAGAGAAATTGTATAGTCACTACTTTGGGGAATTGCGGCGGGGGAAAAATGCTTGACTCCATTGTAAGTAAAATATTCGTAAGCTTCATCGCTAATATGATAAATTCCCCTTTGCCGACAAATTTCATTGACTGCTTGTAGTGTTTCTTGTGGGTAAACAGCACCAGTGGGGTTATTTGGAGAAATTGTAACTACAGCTTTAGTTTTATTAGTAATAGCTGATTCGATCGCATCTGGAAGCAATTGGTAGTTTTCATCAGTTCTCACCAATACTGGACGACAACTAGCCATTGCGATCGCCATTTCATGATTAAAATAATAAGGCGTTTGCAAAATTATTTCATCCCCCGGATTAGCAATAGCCAAAATCGCATTCATAAACCCCATATTGCTACCAGCAGTCACCACAATACAGTTATTCCGATCGATTTGAATTTGATTTTCTGCTGACAACTTAGTAGTAATTGCCTCTAACAAAGGACTAATACCTTGGACAGCTTGGTATTTATGATTTTGCGGTTCCGTTAGAAATAGAGAAATTTGTTCTGCCGCTTCCGGTGGAGGGCCATAATATACCACACCTTGCCCCAAAGAAATAGTTCCCGGAGAACTGCGAATTAACTCACCAACCACAGGAATAATTGGTGACTGCACAGCTTGCATTCTTTCAATTTCGGGTTTCATTAGTATTTGGTAAAGTTAGTTAATTAATAATTTTAAATGATTCGGTAAACCCTGCAATATTATTCGGTTTTCCGGGATGGGATTTATACTACCAGACTAGCGGCAATCTTCACTCGTAAATCTTTTGCCAATTAGAGAAGATGATCTTGTTAACTCAAAGGGCAAAGAGAGAAAAAAGTTAGCCATGAAAAAAACTATCGTTGAGAACGTATATAACTGGTACCGTCAAACTATTCGCAATTCTAAATATCGTTGGTTGATAGTCCTTGGCACCTTGTTATATTTAGTCGGCCCTGTGGATATTTCTCCTGATGTATTTCCCATAATTGGCTGGATTGATGATACTGTAGTTGCCACCTTGTTAGTAACAGAAGTTTCGCAAATGTTACTAGAAGCGCGGAAAAAGAATAAACAACAAGAGTCGAATTCTGTCCCTAATACTATAGAAGTGGATGCAGTTCCAGTAACTAAGTAGCAACATTAATTTATCTTTGTCGGTGCTACCCCCTAAGAGGGAAAAATCGATCTTTCTGGGGGTAGAAGATTAATTAAGGCGATCGCATCAAAATCAAAACATGAACACCATGAACGCTGTCCAACGTATTGCTACCCTTAACCGCATTCGCAAATTCACCTATTTAATGGATAGTGCTTTTCGCATTCCTATTATAGGTTTCCGCTTTGGATTAGACCCCATTATTGGTTTGGTTCCAGGTGCTGGAGATCTAGTCAGCACCGCCTTTTCTGCTTATTTAATTTATTTAGCTGCTCGCTTCCACCTTCCCCCACAAATCTTTAGACAAATGATCTTTAACGTGGCATTAGAAGCAGCCGTAGGTACTGTACCTTTAGTAGGTGACTTATTCGATGCTTGCTATAAATCTAATATTCGCAACTTAGCACTTTTGGAGAAACATCTAGGAATTGATGATCCAGAAACAACTGAGCAAATCAATTCTGTAATTACTCAAACAAAAGAGCCAACTTTAACAACTAAATAACCCTTTGATGAGAGGTGAATTTCATGCCCAATTCGGATGATTCACCTCTTTATAAGTTAAATAATTTACTAAAACGCTATTTACCAACAGTCAGTAACGCGATCAATAGGGCAAGATTTAAAACCCAGGGTGCGCTAACCACAAACCAAACGAAACTGAGCAGAAAAATGACCACAGCGCAAGCACAAACAATCTCGTTAGTGGGCGGTTCTGCTTTTGCTTCACAATAAGTCCAAAAAGCAGCCATTCCTAAAATTAAGGAAATAACTAAATTAATTAAAGACATACGAATCATTCCCTTGCCAGTCTCCTTTGGGATGTGACAAAACATTAGAATCAGCTGAAAGCTGATTCCATTAATTATTAACCTCTTTGTTAATCAGGTGAGTGATAAAACTAGCTTTACTTATCTTAAAACAATTGGCATCCTGCGTCCGGGTTATTCTACAAGATACAATTTTCTGGGAATACCAGGTAAGATGACTAAGAATTGTTAAACCTAGTTTTTTCTATTTTAATGCTGACGCAACTGTTTAATCTCTCTAACCTGTTTGTTTTACCCTTTTGGACTCTGATGATTCTTTTACCGAACTGGAGTATTACCAGGCGAGTCATGGAATCTTACATCCCGTTTGTAGTTTTAGCTGGATTGTATTTGTACTTACTCACAGGTACAATTACCGCAGAATCTGCTCAAGCATTAGCTAATCCTCAATTAGTAGATATTGCTCGCTTTTTTGCCGATGAAAGAGCAGCTGCAACTGGATGGACTCACTTTTTGGTGATGGATTTGTTTGTGGGGAGATGGATTTATTGGGAAGGACAAAAAACAGGGATTTTCACGACTCATTCTATTTTACTCTGTTTGTTTGCTGGCCCTTTGGGGTTACTTTCTCACATTTTTACTACTTGGATAAAACAGAAATTTTTCTCTCCAAAGGAGGATGTTTCTTTGTCTAATTCTTCCTCGCCACAAGCACAAGAATAAACTTTATGGTGCGTTACGCTGTCGCTTTTCTTAAATGCCGCAGGCTATACGCACCCTACGTATTATTTTTTTATTCAAAAACTACTGTTCTGTTGCCGTAAACTAATACACGGTTTTGTAAATGAGATCGAACTGCTCTCGCTAAAACTACTCTTTCTAAATCTTTACCTTTACGAATTAAATCATTAACATCATCTCGGTGACTAACTTTTACTACATCCTGTTCAATAATTGGCCCTGCATCTAAATCTGCGGTGACATAATGAGCAGTAGCACCGATAATTTTTACGCCTCTTTGGTAAGCTTGATGATAAGGATTTGCGCCAACAAATGCAGGTAAAAATGAGTGATGAATGTTAATAATTTTAGGGAATTTGCTGACAAAATCCTGGCTGAGAATTTGCATATATTTGGCTAGAACAACCAAATCTATTTGATATTTTTGCAATAATTCTAATTGTTCTGTTTCTTGCTCAATTTTGTTATCTTTATTAATTGGGATATGATGATAATCAATGCCAAATTGGTCGGCTATTTCCTGTAAGTCAGGGTGATTACTAATAATTAAAGTAATTTCGGCGGGAAATTCTTTAGCTTTATGTCGCCAAATTAAATCATATAAACAATGGTCTTGCCGACTTACCCAAATGGCAATTCTGGGAACTGTATCAGAGAAATGTAATTGCCAGCTAGCTTGTAAGGGTGTGGCGATCGCATTAAATGCTGCTCCAATTATTTCCCTGGGTAAATTGAATCCTGCTAATTGCCATTCAATCCTCGTTAAAAATAGCCCTGCTGCAAAATCTGTATGCTGATCGGCATGGATAATATTGCCACCATTGGAGTAGATAAAGTTAGCAAATTTAGCTACCAATCCCTTTTGATCGGGACAAGAAATCAGCAAGGTTGCAGTTGGGCTAGTCATAAGCTATTTAACAATTTAAAAAGATGAATCATTACTTCAAAATATACAGTTCAAATAGCAACAACTAAATGATTTTTTAACTTATTATCGGGATCGAGGATTTTTATCTTTGTCATCAAAATCCCAATCTTCGTCATCATCAAAACCCCAATCTTCGTCATCATCATTGTTCTGTTGATTAGTTGATGAAGGTTCAGGGGTTTTATCTTCTTCCTCTGTATCTAAAGGACGATAAGGTGGAGTAATTACCCGATATTCTGCATCATAAACTGATTCTGTTCTCCCTACTGCGGAATCGCTAGGATTTTTGTAGCCATAAGAATAAACTGAACCGGAACGATAACTAGTTGTTGGTTCTTGTTTGGCTTCGTAATTGCGATCGCTCACATCACTCGCCACATTAGAATCAGAGCTATCATAATTAGAATCTTCTTCCTCATCCTCTTCTTCCCACTCTTCATTACTCCGAGAATCCGTTGGAGAAGTGTTAGCAGCACTGGCATAACTACTCGCCGCCGAATAAGAATAACTATTAGATGTTGAAGCAGCAGATTCTCGACTTTGCCCTTGATAACTACCTTTTTCTGCCTCTAACTGGCGAATTCGAGATAGTAATTTAGCATTGCCCCAAGAATTAATTATTTCTAACAACCAAGCTACAACTAAAGCTGTCAGTACTCCCGCTACAACCGCCGCTAATATCCAAAATCCCAAGGGTAGCGCCTGGGTTTTTATCCCCAAAAATACCAGCCTCAGAGATATAGAATTCTGGAGGGCAAATACTGTCAACCCTCCGAGAGCCATTAGTAGTAGTACGATGCGAACAGCCATTTTTTAAGTTTTTAGTTTTGAGTTCTGAGTTTTGAGTTAGGAAGAAAGTTTGACCTGGATTTACAGATTTACCAGATTTCTTGATTAATCCTGATTATCATGTAAATCAATAAATCCTGGTTAAGTTTTGAGTTAATAAACTTCCCCTTGTCCCCTTATCCCCTTGTCCCCTTGTCCCCTCGCTCCCTGCCAACGCTCCAAAGGAACACAATCAATATCTAATTGATCTAAAGCACGGGCTACTACAAAATCTACCAAATCTTCAATAGTTTGGGGATTGTGATACCAAGCGGGAATAGCTGGAACAATTCTGGCTCCTGCTTCCGCTAAACTGGTTAGGTTACGCAGGTGAATTAAGCTAAAAGGAGTTTCACGGGGAACTAATACCAGTTTACGACCTTCTTTGAGTTGGACATCTGCTGCTCGTTCCAAAAGGTCGGAACTTAAACCTGTTGCTAACTTTGCTACTGTACTCATGCTACAGGGCATGATAATCATTCCCAGAGTGCGGTAAGAACCGCTGGCAATATTTGCGCCCACATCGCCCCAAGGGTGACAACGTAATTTTCCTTGAGTTGATACTCCTGCTTGTTCGCGCCAAAATTGTTCTTGTTGTGCTGGTTCGCCAGGGAGCCGGATGTTTTGTTCTGCCTGCCAAACCATGTAAGTAGATTTAGATGCTACTAGTTCGACGCTCAAATCAGCTTCAAGCAAAAATTTTAAAGCCCGGACAGCATAAATTAAGCCTGATGCCCCAGAAATTCCCAAAATTAAAGGTTTCGTCATTAGTCATTTATTATTTGTCACTGGTTATTTGTTATTGGTTAATCTCTTGACTACTGGGAATTTTAGATTTTAGATTTTAGATTTTCGATTTTATATTGCTTTAGTCCCCACCTAAGACTGGGCGGAATCAATCTAAAATCTTGAATCCTTAAGCTTTATCCCAAAAATGGATAGAGTGAATCAAAAATCCCAAATCTAAAATCTAAAATTGGTTGACTGATGACTACTAAACTTACTCATCATCAAAACTGGGAAATGGATAATCATCTCGGTCAACATCATCAAGATTAATCTCACTGCCGACAGTTACTAAATCTATCTGCTGACGGTAATAGTCTACACTTTTTACTTGCACTTCTACGCGATCGCCTAACCGATATTGCTTGCGGTTTTTGCGTCCCACTAGTGCTTCTTGCCGAGAGCGGTACTCATACCAATCATCTTTTAATGATGATACATGAACCAAACCTTCGGGATAAAAAAGCGTACCATTACCCACTGATACTTCCATTTCCACAAAGAAACCATAAGATTGAACGCCTGTAATTACGCCTTGGAAAATTTCTCCTGTGCGTTCTTTCATCAGTTCGGCTTTTTTCAACCCTGCTAAATCTGTTTCTGCTTCTTGTACCTCTTTTTCTCGTTCATTTAGTGGCACAATTAATGATGCCAATTGCTCTTCTAATTCTTGTTGAACATTGGGTGGCAAAACATTCCAATTAATTTGTCCGTGACAAGAACTATGATGTAAATCCACTTTTTCTTTAACGCGAGTACTGCGGCGATCGCGTCCTTCATCAAATACTAACATAAGTATTTTTTGCACTGTTAAATCTGCATAACGTCTTGCTGGAGAAACAAAATGAGTATAGCCACCTGACAAGGCCAAACTAAAATGAGAACCAGAAGTAGTGCTGTAAACAGATGGTCTTAAAGTTGATTGCAACAAAGAGTTCAACACCTTTTCGGCTTTAGATTGAGAAAAATCCTCAATATATTTTTGGAAATCAAAAGGTGTGACAACATCTTCATTTTCTAGTTGCAAATCTATTTCCAAATTACTTGCCAACTTATGCAATTCAACTGCATCATCTGGATCGGGTGCTGCTTGCACTCGGTAAATACTAGGTACACCCAAAGCTACTAAATGACTCCCTAGCTTTTGATTAACTAAAATCATTAATTCCCTGACCATTGATTGAGCCGGGTGATTCGGTAGAGCGATCGCAGCTTCAGCTATTCCCTCATCATTAAATTGGTTTCCTTCATAAGGCAAATTTAATTCAAAACTTCCCCTCTCCAGTCGTTTTTCTTTAATGCTTTGACTCAAGACAAATAGTTGATCGAGAGTAGCAAAAACCGGAGACAATTCTTCTAAGTCAGCTTGCTGCAAATCTAAATTTGTATGATGACGCAAGAGAATATCCTGTGCCTGAGATTCAGTTAATTGAAAGTCTACTTGAATTACAGACCTTTGAATCTCAAATTCCACCACTGCGCCGTCACTAGATAAAGAGAGTAACACCGAAATAGCTAAATGATTTTGTCCTGGTAATAGGGAACAATGAGCCAGCAAAGGTTCAGGCAACATCGGCAATACTGTATCACCTAAATGCACCGATCTACCACGTCTTTTTGCTTCTCGATCCAGAGGAGAATCAGATGGTACATAATTGGCGATATCGGCAATGTGAATCCCTACTCGCCATAAATCACCCTCAATTTTTTCCAAGGTAAAAGCTTGTTCTACCAGTAAAGTTTTTGGGTCAATATAACCGCCTGCTGCTGGAACTACAGTTAAAGTAATTAAATGACGTAAATCAAGGCGATTTTTTAATGTTGTTTTGGTAACTTTGTGGGAAAATTTTTCCAGTGATGAGAGTACCGTTGCAGAAAATTTCCGGGGCAGGTCGTGTTTACAACATACGATATCAATATCGGCAGCTGCTTCAGCATCACTACCAAGGACTTGGGCGACTCGACCAAGGGGAGGGTAAGATGCTAAAGGATAGCGAACAATTTCTGCGTGTACTAGATGATCGATCGCTGCACTTAAATCATCACCATTGGTGACTAAATCCAGTTCAAACAATAAGCGATCGTCTAAAGGAACAGCTTTGTAAATTACTTTTCCCGTATTATCCATGCCTTGTTTTATCCTAGCTAACACGCTGGGATTGGCACGTTCTAAAATTAATTTGACTTCCCCTTCGGGACTCCGCCTGCGGTTGCCTTCTTTGGTAATTTTTACCAAAACGCGATCGCCATTCCAAGCCGTACTCAGATGACTTTCTCGCACGTAAATATCAGCTGCCCCTTCAACATTTTGAATCGCGAAACAAAAGCCTTTGCTAGAACAGCGGAGTTTTGCTTCTACTATTCCCGGTTCAAAAACTCGTCGATACTTGCCTCGTTCCTTGACTAAAATACCAACTTTTTCTAGGGCATCCAAGACAATTTGTAGTCTACGTAAACTAGGTTCATCAGTACAACCCAGTTTTTTCTCCAACACTTTGGCAGCTACCAATTTTTCATCGGGAAAATTAGAAAGTAATGTAGCGATTGAAAATTCCATGTAGCGACTAGTCCTTAGCGTCTCAATTTATTCGTGTTTTCGCCTCACTATCACTCCACGCTTAATCAATTCTAGATTTTAAATTGCCGACTTTAGATTATTTACAATTGCTCAGTCAAATCGAAAATCAGATAATTTCTCAATCCAAAATTGTTAAACACTAAACCCCAATCTTAAGAGAATTGCGCTAAACTTAGGCCATCTCTTTGCCAGATACAAAGGAAGGGTAGATGCAGTACATACTGATAGTGAGATGATGTCATTTAATGGGAAAAGTCCGAAAAGCTGTTCCCAAATTTGACCCCAAGATGCTTTACTCATGTATGTGATCTCACCAAGGGCATCCCTCTGTATGTTCTATCGCGTTGCTGGTGCGCCCGATTTCCATGCTTTGAGCCACCTTTACGCTGTTACACGCGAGTTTTTTCCGGTGATCAATCGCCTCTAGACCCAGTGCAGAGCCTTGAATCTGCTTCTAATTGGCGATCGCTTTGCGCTGCTTGACGCGCAATCGCGATTAGTAGCGTGTTAGCGGTAAAGCACGGTCGGTGCTTCAACAATTAAGCGTGTCGGTTTGATAGCGTGCGGATAAACAATCCTTTCACTATTGTAGGTTTAGAGCGGTCGTGAAGAAAATAGCTATGCTCAATGTTTGAAGCAGGATATTAACAACTATGTTTGCACAATTTCGTGTTCGTTATCCCACAGGCAGTCTGATTTCAGAATTATTAACAATTTATAACGGCAAATTTGTCGTTCGTGCCTTAGTTCAAATTGATGGTGTCACTAAAGCAACTGGGATGGCAATTGCTGATTCTATTGAATTAGCCGAAGACCAAGCCAGAATTCGAGCGCTGGAACTCATGGGAATTCATTTGTCTTGGGGACATACTGAAACAACAGAACGTCCGGTTTCTCCTGAATATTCCAAACCTTCTCTTTTTTCTTCAGAAAAACCGGAAACTCCCCATGTCGGACAAGCTATTACAGATCCTACTTGGTCAAATCAAGGCCATTTAGACTCATCATTGCCGGAAAGAACCACTTTTTCAATTGATAAAGTAACAACTAATCCGGCAAAATCTCATCTGGAAGTTACAGAAGATACACAAGAAAAGTCCGATTCCTCATTCTCAGAGCGCAAAGCAAATCGCTTTGTGGAAACGCCCAAGCTAACGCCACTAAATTCTTTTGCTGATGAAAGCGAACCACCTGTTACGTTTAGTAAAGTAACACCAATTGCTTCCCGTCGTCACGAGCCAGAAATGGCGATCGCATCACCCCCAGAATTCGAGCATCAAATCAGCAGTCAATCTACCGAAATAATTGAAGATAACAGTCCCGATGATTTCTCTGATTTAATTGCTCGTACCAACGTTCAAATTAAACGCTTAGGTTGGACGAAAAAACAAGGAAGCGATCATCTGTTACGTACCTACGGTAAAAAAACTCGTAACGACCTCGAACCACAAGAGTTGGAAGATTTTCTAGAATACCTAGAAGCTCAACCCAACCCCATTTGAAGAAGGCAGAAAGGTAAATATAGATAGAGGCTTCAACCCCCACCAATTGGCAACAACCAAATTAAAAATTTTGGTGGTGGTTAAAGCCACATCAAGGATTAGACATTGTATTAAAACTAAACAGCTACAGGCTTGCTACCAGCAGCAGTGCGATCGATCACTTGGTCAATCAAACCATATTCTTGAGCTTCATGTGCTGACATAAAGAAGTCTCTTTCTGTGTCTACTTCAATACGCTCTAAAGGCTGACCTGTGTGCTCTGCTAACATTTCATTCAAGCGACGTTTGTGGTATAAAATTTCCTTGGCCTGAATTTCAATATCAGTTGCTTGACCTTGTGCGCCACCTAAAGGTTGGTGAATCATAATCCGAGAATGAGGTAAACTCATCCGCTTTCCTTTAGTACCAGCACTCAGCAAAAATGCACCCATACTGGCAGCCAATCCAGTACAAACAGTGTAGACTTCTGGACGGATTTGCTTCATGGTATCGTAAATACCCATGCCTGCCGTTACCGAACCACCCGGAGAATTTATATAAATGTAGACAGGTTTTTCCGGGTCGTCGGAGTCTAAATAAAGCAACTGAGCCACAATTAGGTTAGCCAAGTCTGAGTCAATTTGTTTACCTAAGAAGATGATTCTCTCCCGCAAGAGTCGGGAGTAAATATCAAAGGCGCGTTCACCACGACCAGACTGTTCAATAACGGTAGGAATCATCTGAGCCTGCTTTCTTGTTAATTTTCTTAATTTGATTTTATCGGTTTGTTGGGTAACGCGCTCTGTGTGGATAACCGAAAGAGGGACTGGCGCTCTAGGGACTGGTGATAGGTTCGTTGTGAGGACTTTAGTCCTTCACTTTGAGAAGGAAACGACTGAAGTCGTTACAACAAACATGGTTCGTTGTGAGGACTTTAGTCCTTCACTTTGGGAAGGAAACGACTGAAGTCGTTACAACAAACATGGTTCGTTGTGAGGACTTTAGTCCTTCACTTTGGGAAGGAAACGACTGAAGTCGTTACAACAAACATGGTTCGTTGTGAGGACTTTAGTCCTTCACTTTGGGAAGGAAACGACTGAAGTCGTTACAACAAACATGGTTCGTTGTGAGGACTTTAGTCCTTCACTTTGGGAAGGAAACGACTGAAGTCGTTACAACAAACATGGTTCGTTGTGAGGACTTCATTCCTTCACTTTGGGAAGGAAACGACTGAAGTCGTTACAACAGACTTACAATTAATCTAGGTTTATTATTAAAGTTTTGCCAACACATTTGTCAAACTTCAAGGAAATTTTCGCTCTCTGACTTCGTTGCTATAATTTTGTACTGCTTGAGAAATTATTTCTTGCAAATTTACATAAGCTTTGGCAAAAGGTGGTTGTTTGAGAGTCATTCCCAACATATCCGCAGTGACTAAAACTTGTCCATCACAGTGAACGCCTGCGCCAATTCCAATGGTAGGAATAGAAAGTTTTTCGGTAATTCTTAATGCTAATTCTCCCGGAATATGCTCTAATACTATAGCAAAAGCTCCTGCTGCTTCTAAGGCGATCGCTTCCTGAAAAATTCGCTCTCCTTCTTCGGCACTTTTCCCTTGTTTTCGGTATCCTAATTTATGTACGGACTGCGGTGTTAAACCAACATGGCCTAACACAGGAATTCCTGCTTCAACTAAGTAGGATACCGTTTGCGCGATCGCAGGATATCCTCCCTCCAATTTTACCGCTTGCACTCCCGTTTCCTTCAGAATTCTTCCAGCCGATCGCATCGCTTGTTGCGGACTTTCTTGATAACTTAAAAATGGCAAATCGCAAACTACCAAAGCTTGTTTTACACCCCGACGAACCGCTTTAGCATGATGAATCATTTCTTCAAGAGTAATTGGCAATGTCGTTTCATAACCTAATGCCACCATTGCCAAAGAATCACCAACTAAAATCATATCTACCCCAGCTAAATCCAACAATTGAGCGATCGCATAGTCCCAAGCTGTGAGCGTTATAATTGAACGACCTTGCTGTTTATATTGAATTAATTGCTGAACTGTGACTGCCATTAGAAATAAAAGTTTTGAGTTTTGAGTTTTGAGTTAGGAATTAACAAAGTTTTGAGTTTTGAGTTTTGAGTTTTGAGTTTCCCCCATCTCCCCATCTCCCCATC
>NZ_JADEWG010000044.1 GCF_015207735.1 [Phormidium] sp. LEGE 05292 | reverse complement strand
GCTCCCCTGCCCCTCTACCCTCTGCCTTTCTTGCTGAAAGATGACCGCTTCATGGTAGTTTAGCAAGATAGGAATTTAAAATCTCGCCCCCTGTGGGTGAAAAGGTTAATTAGTTAATCAGCTGTCTGCTGTCTTGGGAGAAGCAAAAAATGACAATCTTGTTTCAACTTGCGCTGTTTGCTCTGGTAGCACTATCTTTCGTATTAGTAGTTTGGGTACCAGTGGCATACGCCTCACCCCAAAATTGGGATCAATCCAAAAGATTGCTGTTTTTGGGTTCAGGTTTGTGGGTGGCTTTAGTATTGGTAGTAGCTGCGTTAAGTTCCTTCGTGGTCTAAGCTGAGTCAATAATTAGTCATTAAGTCAAAAATTCATTGCTCAGTAGTTCATAAGTCATTGGCTTTGAGAGAATGGACAAAGAACAATTGACAAATGACACGAAAAAATTGACATGGCAGTTTTTGAGGGAACGTTTACTCAGACAGAAACCCTAAAGTTTGGGATTGTCATTGGTCGTTTTAATGACTTAGTGACAGGTAAGCTTTTGGAGGGATGTCAAGATTGTCTGAAACGTCACGGCATCGATACTGATCTTCATGGCACTCAGGTAGATTACGTTTGGGTACCAGGCTGTTTCGAGGTGTCTTTGGTAGCTCGCCAAATGGCACTCAGCGGGCGCTATGATGCGGTGATTTGCTTGGGTGCTGTGATTCGAGGTCAAACACCTCACTTTGATTATGTAGCGGCTGAAGTGGCGAAAGGTATTGCTGCTGCTGGATTTCAAACAGGAGTACCAGTAATTTTTGGCATTATTACAGCAGACAATATGCAGCAAGCTCTAGAACGGGCAGGAATTAAAAGTAATCATGGCTGGAATTATGCAATGAATGCTTTGGAAATGGCTAGTTTGATGCGTCAAATTAAGGGTAATGGGGATATGGAAGCCTACAGCAGTAAGGTTGTTGGGCCAGCCGCTACCCAACCGTTACCTGCGGCATTGAAAAATGCGATCGTTCCCAACTCCTCAGCAGAGCTAGAGTAGTTCATCTCAGCATCAGCTAAAAATTTTATCCATTTTTAGTTGACAACCCTAGATTTTTCTGACATACTAGTAAAAGTCAAGAGGTTGCGGGCATAGCTCAGCGGTAGAGCGTCACCTTGCCAAGGTGAATGTCGCGCGTTCGAATCGCGTTGCCCGCTTAAAAATTAAGTCATTTTAATACCAATCTTAAGTATAGCTAAGTTTTAGTGCAGAAATACCATTGTTATTTGACGACAAGGGGGGTGGCAAAAAACAGGTTAAAATCCCCTAATCGAGAAACTTAATTGCAAGGTGAAAGCTACGAAACCATGTATCAGCCCCCAAATGCTAACTCCTGGGTAAAATATCCCAAACCTAATCCAGAGGCAAAATTACGACTATTCTGCTTCCACTATGCCGGGGGTGCGGCTTTGAGCTTTCGTTCTTGGTGGGATGATTTGCCATCAACTGTTGAGCTTTGTGCGATCGAACTTCCTGGACGTAGCTTTCGACCGCGAGAAACTCCCTTTACTCACATTGAACCATTGATTCAGGCTCTCACCCCAGCCATCTTGCCTAACCTGAGTAAACCCTTCGCTTTCTTCGGACACAGTATGGGCGCATTTGTTAGCTTTGAACTGGCGCGGCTACTCCGCAAAGATTATAACCAAAGCCCATTACACCTGTTTGTTTCGGGACAGCGTGCTCCGCAACTTCGGGATCGCCATCCACCTATTCGCGCTCTACCAGACTCGGAATTTCTGGAGGAACTGCGACGCTATAACGGTACACCGAAAGCCGTACTAGAAAATGCGGAATTGATGGAACTGTTACTTCCTACTCTCCGAGCCGATTTTTCAGTAGTGGAAACTTACTCCTACACTCCCGAATTACCTCTAGATTGTCCGATTACGGCTTTTGGTGGATTAGAGGATTGGAAAGCGAATGCCTTAGATCTAGAGCCTTGGCGAGAACAAACAAATTCTGCTTTCTCACTGGAGATGTTTCCTGGCGATCATTTCTTCTTGCACTCCGCCCAATCTCTGCTGTTGGAACGCCTTTCTCAATTACTGGGTCAGATTGTCCAGATTCCATCTGGGGTGCTACTTAAGGAAATCAAACCTTTGCATTGATAAATCTTGGCTCTCTCATAACTTATGGTATTCGGTAAACCTGATTAATTCCTCAAAAGCTCGATCGGGAATCCCCATCCCCAATCGCAAATCCTCTTGCACTCCTGTTTACCACCATAAGTACAAGAAAGCAACAATTCTGTTAAGAGTGCTAGAATTCAAGACAGTAATTAGCTTTTAAACTTTATTAAATCAAGAGCAGTTAAAAAATGGTGAAAATACCATATAATAAATTGTTCGTGACTTGAATGTTTATAGTAACCATTGGATAAACTCGGTTTGATATAAGACCGCTTGTGCCATCTCCAAAAGCCCAAAAGATAGATTTAAATAGTGATTATCCCTGTCCCTGTGGACGAAGGGGACGACTGATGCCCATCGTCCTGACAGAAGCCTTTGGCTGCAATAAATGTCAGCAAATATTTGTAGTGGAGGATAATGGTCACGCGATCGAACAACTCTCGACGACCTATCCCTACAAAAGAGCTTGGAACTGGACAGGTAATAGGTGGAGTAAAGCCTATCCCCGGATCAGAGACAGTTACCTACCTGTGGCGCTGTTAATTATTGTGGTAGTGTTTGTGGTGGGACTGTTCTTGGCTCCCAAATTACCAAAAGAACCTCACATCATCATTGGGTTTATCATGGGAGCAGTGGTGGCGTTGATGTTGATAGTCCTGATGTACTGGCTAGCTTACAGACGTTAGCTTTATGACCACCGAAACGTTTGATGCTTCTGTGAATCCAAATTTGATGGCGACAGTTCAGAGAGCCTATCACGCTTCTTTGGCTCTGGGTACCATCAAAGGAGTCGATCGCTCGCGTGCCGTGCAAGCAATGGCACAAGCACTAAAAAGTTCCTCTGACGAGATTTTGGAAGCCAATACCTTAGACTTGGAAGCAAGTCGGGAAATGGCAATACCAGAATTAATTTTAGAGTGGTTAAAACTGACACCGGAACGATTGCAAACTACGATCCAAATGCTGCAAAGGTTAGGGGAATTACCCGATCCGATGCGGCGGGTAATGACGGCGGCTTATCAGTTGGAACATTCCCAAACTTACTGTCAGTTGATGCCTTTGGGGGTAATAGCTTTAGTTTATGAGGCGTTTCCCGAATTGGGTGCGATCGCAGCTGGCTTATGTATGAAAACGGGAAATACTTTAATTCTTCGGGGTGGAAGTGAGGCGAGTCATTCCAATGGTGTCATTACTCAAGCTTTGCAGTCGGCATTGCAGGGAGTGGGGATACCAGAGGGCAGCTTGGAACTTTTGCCTACCGATCAAGGCGGTTCTTTGCGAGATTTAATTACTCTCGATCGCTACATTAATTTAATTATCCCCTACGGTCGTCCGAGTTTAGTGCAGCAGGTAGTACGCCAATCAACTGCACCAGTTTTAAAGTCAGGAATGGGTAATTGTTATCTATTTTGGTCGCCTTCGGGTAGCTTGGAAGTAGCTCGTTGGATGATTATGGATAGTCATCAAAGTGAGCCCGATCCGGTAAATGCGATCGAAAAAGTTTTAATTCATCCCAATCAAAAACCCTCTTCCTTAGTCACCCTATTTAATAGCTTGAAGGAAAAGGGCTTTACTTTAAAAGGCGATAGCAATTTAGTGGCAGAGTTTCCTGAGTTGAGAAGCACCAATGATTCGGAATGGAGTGAATCTTACCTGACTAAGACAGTAGCTTTTAAATTGGTGGATAGTTTGGAAGGTGCGATCGCTTGGATTAACCAATACAGCAGCGGTCATGCCGACTGTATAGTTACCGAATCGTACCAAGAAAGCCGCCAATTTGCCTTGGGTGTCAACAGTGCCTCAACTTACATTAACGCTAGTCCCAGATTTTCGCGCAATCCAGGAAGAGGAGACGCTATCTTTCTCGGAATGTCTAACCAAAAAGGACAGCGCCGAGGCTTAATTAGCATGGAAGCCCTGACCACGCTGAAACACATCGTACAGGGAAATGGCAGATTTTAGCAGAAGGCTCCAAGGCAGAAGGCAGAAGGCAGAAGGGAAGAAAGGCTCCAAGGCAGAAGTAGAAAAATTCACCTTGTCCCCTTGTCCTCCCATCTCCCCATCTCCTCTGCCTACTTCTGCGCGAGTTTGACATTCTGGGCTAAACCAAGGAATTGCAGGACTTGAATAGTCATCCATGTCATGTCGAATTCCCACCACTGTAAACCGTGACGGGCAGAATATTGAAAGGCATGGTGATTGTTGTGCCAACCTTCGCCGTAGGTGACTAATGCTACCCACCAGCAGTTGGTTGAGCGATCGCCAGATTCATAAGTACGATACCCAAACTTGTGAGTAGCACTATTGACAAACCAAGTACAATGAAATACTGCCATCAACCGGACAAAAACGCCCCAAACTACAAAAGGCCAGCCACCTAAAAGGTAGAGACCAATTCCCAGTATTACCTGTAACAACACAAAGTATTTTTGGAAAAACTGATAAACTGGGTCTTCGGCAAGATCTTTCGTAAATCTAGGTATATCGGCGTTAGCTGGACTATCAAATAACATCCAGCCGATATGACTCCACCAAAAACCTCGATTTGAATCATGAGGATCGGGTTCTTGATCGGAATGGAGATGATGCAGGCGGTGTAAACCAACCCAATCGATTATTCCTCCTTGGCAGGCAAGTACTCCGCAGAAAGCTAAAAAGTACTCCAACCACTTTGGAGTTTGAAAACTCCGGTGGGACAATAAACGATGCCAGCCTAGAGTAATGCCCAAGCCTCCTGTAACCCAGTGTAGGAAGACAGCCAAGCCGATAGCAGCCCAACTGAAATTACTGGGAAGTAGAGCAAATAATGCTCCAAAGTGAACCACCAATAAACCAATTGCATGGGAAGTATTGGGACGAAGTTGAGTTGAGCTTGCAATTGTCATGCAGGAACCTTAAAACGAATTGTCTAACCCAATCTGCGCGGTCTTAAAATCCGCATACCTATATCGTGAATGAGGAATTAATGAACAGCTCTCTTAAGCTGCTTGAAGCAGAACAGGCACTATTTCCGATTTTTTCTGGAATTGACGCTCAGGTCAAGCAAAATCTCAAAAGAGTCTTAGCAGCCTTTCGTCGTCATCGCGTCGGAGCCCATCACTTTGCAGGTGTTTCCGGCTATGGACATGATGATTTGGGGCGGGAAATCTTAGACAAGGTGTTCGCGGATGTCATGGGTGCCCAAGCTGCGGCGGTAAGAGTGCAGTTTGTTTCCGGTACTCATGCGATCGCTTGTGCCTTGTTCGGTGTCCTGCGTCCCGGTGACGAAATGCTGGCTGTCGTCGGTTCTCCCTACGACACTCTCGAAGAAGTAATTGGCTTGCGCGGTGAGGGTCAAGGATCACTTATTGAATTTGGCATTAAATACCGAGAATTACCTCTGACAAAAGAAGGAAATGTGGATTGGGAAGCTCTCTCCCGTGCGGTAGGTGAAAAAACGCGCCTGGTCTTGATCCAGCGATCTTGTGGCTATTCTTGGCGTTCTAGCCTCTCTATTGAGGAAATTGAGAAGATTATCTATCTTGTGAAGCAGCAAAACCCCAACACAGTTTGCTTTGTCGATAACTGTTACGGCGAGTTTATCGAAACCCAAGAACCTAGTCATGTGGGTGCTGACTTAATAGCCGGGTCACTGATTAAAAATCCGGGGGGTACAGTGGTCACGGCGGGGGGTTACGTCGCTGGTCGGGCTGATTTGGTGGAAGCGGCGGCTTGTCGCCTCACAGCCCCCGGAATTGGCAGTGCGGGGGGTGCAACTTTTGACCAAAACCGTTTGCTGTTTCAAGGTTTGTTTTTAGCACCCCAAATGGTTGGGGAGGCGATGAAGGGAACTTATTTGACTGGTTATGTGTTTGACAAGTTGGGTTATCCGGTGAATCCTCCTGCTTTAGCACCTAGACGGGATGTGATTCAAGCGATTAAATTGGGTTCGGCCCAAAAGTTGATTGCTTTTTGTAAGGTGATTCAGCAATATTCCCCGATCGATTCTTATGTGGAACCTGTACCTTGGGATATGCCCGGTTATGAAAGTCAGGTGGTCATGGCTGGTGGTACGTTTATCGAAGGTAGTACTTTGGAATTTTCCGCAGATGGGCCATTAAGAGAACCTTACATTGTTTATTGTCAGGGTGGGACACATTGGACTCATGTGGCGATCGCACTTGAGGCGGCGATTGATGCGATCGGACCTGCTTAAAGGGAAGGCAGAAGGCAGAAGGCAGAAGGACAGAAGGACAGAAGGACAGAAGGCAGGAGGGAAGATAGGCAGAAGGTAAAAAATGTTTAAGGAAAGAAAAAGTAAATATTAGGTAAAAGGAACAGGGTAAAATTTTACCCAGAACCCAGTACCAAGTCCCCAATCACCAGTTACTATGTGTCAACTCTTGGGAATGAATTGCAATGTACCGACTGATATCTGTTTTTCCTTTGAAGGGTTTTCTGCAAGAGGGGGGAGAACAGATACTCACCAAGATGGTTGGGGAATTGCTTTTTTTGAAAGTTTGGGATGTCGCATTTTTTTAGATGCTAAACCTGCGATCGCTTCGCCAATTGCTGATGTGGTAAGGTGTTATCCTATCCGTTCTACTCATGTAATTGCTCATATTCGGAAAGCGACGCAAGGGGAAGTTGCATTAGAAAATTGTCATCCTTTCCGACGGGAACTTTGGGGGAGATATTGGGTGTTTGCTCATAATGGGAATTTACCAGATTTTGATCCCGAAAATGAAGGGTTTTATCGTGCAGTTGGACAGACTGATAGTGAGAAAGCTTTTTGTTTGATTTTGAATAGGTTGCGATCGCATTTTCCGAAAGTTAAACCACCTCTGGCAGAACTTTATCCGGTTTTAAAGGAAGTGACGGCAAGTTTGGCCCAAAAGGGAACTTTTAATTATTTACTTTCTGATGGTTTCGATTTTTTTGCTCATTGTTCGACTAATCTTTGGTACATTGTACGTAAAGCGCCTTTTGCTGCTGCTCATTTAATCGATCAAGATGTGACGGTGGATTTTCAAAAGTTGACGACTCCGAACGATCGAGTGGCAATTATTGCGACTACTCCTTTGACTGATAATGAGGTTTGGACGCAACTTAAACCGGGAGAATTGTTAGTTTTTCAGGATGGTATGCTAAAAGAAATCGGTCTGTTGTGAACACTTCAGTGTTCTTAGGTTGTAAACACTTCAGTGTTCTTATTTAGAAAGGAGACGACTGTTAGCGATAGCGGCGCGTTAGCGCTAGTCGCCACAACGGACAACGACTGAAGTCGTTACAACGGACTAAATAACTATAACCATTCTTGGCGTAATTTTTCGATCGCTTGTTCTTTGAGTTTTGCTTCTACTTCGATCCAAGGTGCTGATTTATAAGCAGTTGGCATTACTGTGATTAAATCGCTGTGTTGTTGATCGTTGAAAGATTCTTTGCCGTTAGAAATATGAACTAATTGCCATTCTGGTTTAGGCCAAGTTGTCTGGGCTTTGGCTAACATTTCAGCTACACTAGGATGGTCGTAACTATCAACTTTTTCGTGGATTATATGATGATGAGCATCAAAAACCATTGGAATATTTGCGGTGCGACAAATGTCGAAAATTTCGGAGGCGCTGTAGGCATATTCGTCATTTTCTAAGGCGATTCTGGAACGAATTGTTTCTGGTAAATTGGCAATTACATTAATTAGTCTTTCGGCGCGATCGCTTTTTCCCCCATGTATTTCCATTACTGTCCAAGGGGAACGCGGTAAACCTAATAAATCTAAAACTCTCCCATGATTATTGAGAATTTTAATGCTGTTTTCAATTACTTCTGGTTTGTCGGAACTTAAGACGACAAATTGATCGGGATGAATGACAATTCTCATCCCTAAATTTTGTGCGCGTCCGCCTATTTCCCGCAGATTTTCTGCAAATTCTGTTAATACATCTTCGCCAATGGAATCATCAGAAAAGGGAAATAATGAAGAAGGAATACGATATAATTTAATGTTGTTAGCTGCACAAAAAGCGATCGCACTATTCAATCGCCGCAAGTTTTCTGCATATAATTCTCTTAACACCCTGATTTGTTCTGTGGGTATTAATTGTAATAATCTTTTGCGAGTAATCGTGCGATAACGCACTTTATCGGATGCGGTAATGCAGACTAAACCTAAGTGAGGTGAAGTGATAATGGGGGTGGTTGTGCGATCGCTTTCTGTGATTAAATTCATTGTTTCGCGCCTTGAGGTAAAAAAGCAGCTGAATCATAATAGGTACGAAAACGCTGTACCTTTCCATCTACTGTTTCTATGATACTCACACCTTGATATTTTAGCGGTTCACCTGATGTTAAAGTACCTTCAGAAATCCACTCTAACACAGCAGAACCATTGCTTTCTACCACATTGGTAAATTTAGAATTAATTTGCTGAAAAACTGACAAATATTTTTGCCAAAATTGCCTAGCACCATCTTTTCCTTGTAGCGGTGATGGAGTTGCTAAATTACTTAATTGGGCATCTTCAGTAAACAGTGAAACCAAAGGTTCAACATTCTTGTTGCTCTCTATTTGCTGAAGCGTTTGCATAAATTTTTCAGCAGTTTCGCTTGCCATTTTTGTTCAATTTCCTTACTTATTTTAACGGATCGTGTCCCCAATTCATCAGCGAATATCGCCAGCGAGAATCTTCAATGTCACTTGATGGTTTTTGCGCGGAATGACGTTTTATATAACTAACAACTCGCTGCATTTGGGAAAGGTCATCTTCTGTATAATTTCCCTCTTTTTTCTGCAAAATCTCTACAATATGTCTACCAGACTCATGACCAATTGACTCTTGATTACCTTCTTTTTTACCAACTGATTTTGACTCATCTGTTTTCAGCCAACTTTCAATTTCTTTTGCCGTCATATTGACATTTTGCTGAAATTCTTCTATGACAGCTTGCGAGTCCTTACTCATTTTTATTCCTCAATTTTCTGCAAAGATTCTGGTTTATGTGCAGCTTCTTTCCCTAATTTATCAGTTTCTACCAAGTATTCTGGGTTATCTTCTGAAGCAGCAACATGATGACTTTTAATATCTGTCGGTGAAGTCAATTTTTCTTTTACTTCGCCTTGAGTTTTTCCTTGGGAAGTCTTCCATTCTACCTTGTCGCCTTTTTTGAATTCGTCTGCCAAAATTTTGCTCCTATGGTGAACCCTCTATTTGTTACATTGTGTTAACAAAGACAAATTAAACATCAACCTAAATATAGAGATCGCCATTCTGGTAAAATATTCCTGTTGTTAATTGCTACTTTCTCATGTCTCCAGAAACCACCCCAGAACTACAAACCACCACAGGTGCAGATGCAATTGATGAAGCTATTGCTAAAGGAATAGATTTTGATGGTTCTCCCATTCCTGCCGAAAAATTAGATCTTTATAATCAAGTTATGGCCTTGGAGGCGGGTAGACAACGTAGCGGAGTTAGCAATACAATGCGATCGCGAATTGTGCGAATTGGTGCAAAACACATTCCTCAAGAAGAACTCAATCAAAAGCTAATTGACGCAGGTTTTGCGCCTTTAAAAGACAAAGAAATAGCCTTCTTTTATAGCGGTAAATAACACCAAAACTTCTTGTTCATAGTTGACAATTAATTACCCTAACAATCCTAAATGAATCGTGAACTCCTCCATTTCTATCCTCTGCGTTCTCTGCGTCTCTGTGGTTCAAAAAATCTCATAAATCCTCAACTATGAACAAGGAATTACCCTTAACAAACTACCCTTACCCATCACAAAGAAAAGTGATAATGGGAAAGCGAGGTGCAGTGGCGACAAGTCAAAACCTCGCAGCTTTAGCAGGAATAGAAATGTTATTAGCTGGGGGAAATGCGGTAGATGCAGCTGTAGCAATGGCGATCGCACTTACCGTAGTTGAACCCACATCTAATGGCATAGGTTCCGATGCTTTTGCTATAGTTTGGGATGGCAAATTACACGGTTTAAATGCTTCAGGAAGAAGCGCCAAATCTCTACCTTTAGCAGCATTTACAAACCTAACAGAAATTCCCTCAAATGGATGGTTGCCTGTAACAGTTCCCGGTGCGGTTTCTGCTTGGCGAAACTTATGGGAACGTTGGGGAAAATTGCCCTTTGAACAGTTATTTTCTCCCGCTATTCGCTATGCTGAAAATGGTTTTCCTGTCTCTCCGGTAACTGCACAAGCTTGGCAACGTGCAGAAAGAATATTTTTACCTTTAAATCGTCCTGAATTTGAACATTTTAAACAAGTCTTTTTTCCCAAAAACCGCGCACCCAAAGCAGGGGAAATTTGGGGAAGTGAGGCGCATGGAAAGACGTTGAGAACGATCGCAACTTCTGGCGGCGAAAGCTTTTATAATGGAGAAATAGCCCAAAAAATTGCTAATTTTGCGGCGGATACAGGCGGGTTTTTAACCACAGAAGATTTAGCGAGTCATCTAGCAGATTGGGTAGAACCAATTTCTACAGATTATCGGGGTTTAACTGTTTGGGAAATTCCCCCCAACGGACAAGGAATTGCCACTTTAATAGCATTAAATATTTTAGAAGGTTTTGATATTGCTCAATATCCCCGTGAATCTGTCGAGAGTTATCATCTCCAAATTGAAGCGATGAAATTGGCATTTGCTGACGTTCATCGTCACGTTGCTGATATCAAATTTATGACAGTTGCAGCAGAACATTTGTTAGATAAAAATTATGCTGCTGAACGCCGAAATTTAATTAATGATAAGCCAATTTTCCTTGCTGAACCTGGACTTCCTAAAGGTGGAACTGTTTATTTAGCAGCAGCAGATGGGGAATTAATGGTTTCCTTTATTCAATCTAATTTTGAAGGTTTTGGTAGTGGAATATTAGTTCATGAAACCGGAATTGCTTTGCATAATCGCGGATTAGGTTTTACCTTAGAAGCTGGACATCCTAACCAAATTGCCCCAGAAAAACGCCCTTTTCATACCATTATTCCGGGATTTTTAACTAAAGACGATCGACCTTTAGGGCCATTTGGCGTTATGGGAGGGCCAATGCAACCCCAAGGGCATTTACAAGTAGTATTAAATATGGTGGATTATGGCATGAATCCCCAAGCAGCTTTAGATGCACCGCGCTGGTTTTTTGTAGCTGGAAATAGAGTATTATTAGAAGAAAGTGTTTCGCCAAAAATAGGCGAATTGCTGTTAGTAAAAGGTCATGAAGTGCGGGTAACTGCAAATACATCTTTGTTTGGTAAAGGTCAAATTATCTTGCGCGAAAACGATGTATTTATTGCTGGTTCTGAACCTCGCGCTGATGGAATGGCGATCGCACTTTAGAGAAAATAGAATAAAATGGTTATTATTTAAAATAAGAAATAGATTTTTTGAACCACGTTCGCGTAGCGTGTGCGTAGCACGTAAGACACGAAGGAAACGAAGGAAGGAAAAAAATAAAAATTATTTCATAAATCATTTAGGATTACTATAGTAAATTCGGGTTAAGTACCCTCATTATCTTCTTCTTCCTTCGTGTTCTTCGTGTCTTACGTGCTACGCACACGCTACGCGAACGTGGTTCAAAAAAATCTTATTAATCACCCTAAAATCAAATCCATCGCCTTTTTAATAATCTCTTCTCGATTCACCATTTCCCCAATTGCTTCAGCTTCATAACGTCCTTCAAAAGCTTCTAGTGCTGCATCTCTTAAAGCTGAATCATAAGCATCTTGTAGTGTTTCTAATAACTCTTCTTCCGTCAAATAATTGCCTTTTGCTTTATGTCGCTTATTAGTACGTTGAATTTGCTTAACTGAATTAAGTATCGAAGTATCCCAAGATTTAGTAGTACGATTCTCCGCAGATTGTTTAATTAAATGTAACAATAAAATAATACCAAAGCTAAAAATTTTGTTGAGTTTATCAGATTTACTCATTTCCTCTAATTCTTCCACTATTAGCAGAGCTTCGGATATTTTGCCCTGATACAACAATTCTTTTAATGTGAGTAACTCTTCCATTGCTTGTGAATCCTAAACATTTTGAGTTCCAAAGTGTTGCTGACAAAATGCGATCGCTTCTCCCAAATCATTAGTAACGCGAGGATATGGGATAATAGGTGGTTCAATTATCACCAAATTAACTCCTAATTCTGCTGCTAATTGGCGTTTAATATCCTCTCCACCAGGCGCACCGGAAGCTTTTGTGACTACCATTGAAATTTGCCAATGTTGCCAAAGTTCCCTTTCTAAATTAATCGGAATTGGGGGACGCATGGCAAATAATTTATCTTGAGTAAAACCAGCTGATAATGCTGCTGCAATAGAAGTAGTAGCAGGTAAAACTCTGGCAAATAAAGTCGATCGCCCATGCCAATCTCTAAACAAAGGCAAAACCTTATAACCAACAGTAAAAAGTACCCTTTCTCCTACTAAATAATCACCACATACTAACCTCTCAAAACTATCCAAATAAATCAATTCTCCCCCCATCTCCCCATCTCCCCATCTCCCCACCTCCGATCTGGGTCGTTCAAAACGCAAATAATGAACATTTTTTTGCAAGCAAACTGCGATCGCATTTTGGGAAATTTCTACTGCATAAGGATGAGAAGCATCCAAAACTGCAATGATATTTTGTTGAGTTAAAAATTGCTCGATCTGGTATAAATTGAAACGCCCTACCCAAACTTGCAATAAAGGGGAATTTGGATAGAGCGATCGCGCACTTTCAGTAGTTACAGAAATTACCAAAGGCAACCCAACTTGGAGTAATGCTATTGCTAACTTAGCACTTTCTCCAGTGCCGCCAATTAACCAGATCCGTTTCTGAATTTCTGTTTCCTTCTGCAACAGCTAACTCTCTATTAACCTTTAAGGGCTTTCGTAAAATTGCGGCGAAAAGATTTATTCACCATTAACACAGGCCATAATAAGGCTAAAGAGATGCGAGTCGGCAAACTGCGTTGGAAGTTAGTCTTCTCAAAACCAGTCCAGAACTTCCAAACGCCTCCAACGTAAGCCACCAACAATACTACAACAATTAAATTACTCATAAAATCTCCTAACGTCCCTACTTATATCTTAATTTCTGCATCTGAAAGTAGCATTCTTTACCCAGAATAGCAGATAAAATATTTGGCTGACGAATTTGATATAATCAGAACACAGCCTTTAAATAAAATGTAGCTAATTAAATAAATTTTTGCTGCACTCTCTCCCAAATTTTTGGCAGATGTACAGCAAGTATATTTAGGATAACTCTAAATTTTGTTTTTGAAGACAGCATAATCAATCAATTATTAAATGAGAATTGTGGTGAATTAACTAATTTGCTAAAAAATGTTTAACAAAAACTCTTTGTCCAAAAATCAGAGAGATAATAAAGATTGCGACGTAGCTGTAACTTAGAATTGCAACGGAAAACTTCTTTTAGTTAGAAATGCCAAGCCAAGCTCAGCATCTAACCTAAAATTTAGTGATATTTGTGTTGAAAGATTATAAAAAGGTATCTGCCCAAAATTGAGAACTAGACAGAGAGGTGATTTTCATAATTTGTTAGTCATGAGCAAAAATACTTGAGCGTAGTTGAACCAACTCCGACAAAAGTACTTAAGCTTATCTAACAGTCCAAATGTAATTACTGAACAAATTTAAGATTGGTTTGCTGATACCCCAGTCTCATTAAATGTATCTTAAGAGTTAGTAATCAACATCCCAAGATAGGTAAATAAAATTATGTATTACCTGTTTAATAAAAATAGGTATCGCAGTCTCAGGTATTAGCTGTCACCAGGAAAATTGTACAATTACAAATAACTACTTTAGCTAGTGGTTAACCGCGCTATAACCAAAAGACGAAATATCAGGGGCAAAGTGAATCAAAGTTTTAGTGGGGAAACCTAACTATCACTCAACCCGCCCTAATTTGTAACAAATAATTAAGAAGATAAAATAGGAGGACTTATGCGGGCAGTGCTGATGGCTGGAGGATCGGGAACAAGATTAAGACCGCTAACTTGCGATCTCCCCAAACCAATGGTTCCTATACTCAATAGACCGATCGCAGAACACATCATCAACTTATTAAAAAAACATCGCATCACCGAAGTAATTGCCACATTACATTATTTACCAGATGTCATCCGCGATTACTTTCATGATGGTAGTGATTTTGGCGTACAAATGACCTACGCTGTGGAAGAAGAGCAACCATTAGGAACCGCAGGATGCGTCAAAAATATTGCCGAACTTTTGGACAGAACATTTTTAGTAATCAGCGGTGATTGTATTACCGACTTCGACTTAACCGCCGCCATTCACTTCCATAAAAGGCATCAATCAAAAGCTACTATAGTCCTAACTCGCGTGCCTAATCCGATCGAATTTGGTGTAGTAATTACAGACGAAGATGGACATATAAAACGATTTTTAGAAAAACCCTCTACCAGTGAAATCTTTTCCGATACAGTCAACACAGGCATCTATATTCTAGAACCAGAAGTTTTAGAATTTTTGCCAGCTAACCAAGAAAGCGACTTTTCCAAAGATTTATTTCCCTTGTTACTGGATAAAGGAATACCAATGTATGGCTATATTGCCGAAGGTTACTGGTGCGATGTTGGTCATTTAGACGCTTATCGCGAAGCACAATACGATGGACTATGTGGCAAAGTTAAATTAGAAAAAGCTTACGAGGAGCGATACTTCTCCGCCACAGTACCGAGAACGCCTTACGTGGGAGAATCAGGAATTTGGATTGGACAAAATACCTACATTGACCCCACCGCCGAAATTGAAGCACCAGTCTTAATTGGAGACAACTGCCGCATTGGGCCAAGAGTACAAATAGAAGCCGGAACCGTCATTGGTGACAAAGTAACCATTGGTGCAGAAGCCAACTTAAAACGCCCAATCATTTGGAATGGGGCAATAGTCGGCGAAGAAGCGCAACTGAGTGCTTGCGTACTTGCTAGAGGTACGAGAGTCGATCGTCGCGCCCAAGTTTTAGAAGGCGCAGTGGTTGGTTCCCTGTCCACAGTAGGAGAAGAAAGCTTAGTTAACCCAGGTGTTCGGGTTTGGCCCAGCAAACAAATTGAATCCGGCGCAACCTTGAATATAAACTTAATTTGGGGTCAAAGAGCCACCCGGAATCTATTCGCTCAAAGAGGCGTTTCAGGATTAGCCAACATTGATATTACCCCAGAATTTGCCGTCAAATTAGGTGCAGCTTACGGTTCCACCTTAAAACCTGGGTCACAAGTAGCCGTTTCCCGCGATCAACGTACCATCTCCCGCATGGTTTCTCGTTCCTTTATTGCGGGTTTAATGTCAGTTGGTGTTCATGTGCAGAACTTGGAAGCTACAGCTATTCCGATTACTCGCACAGTAATTTCTACTTTGTCAGTAGTCGGCGGTATTCATATTAGAATCCATCCCGAACGGCCCGATCATATTTTGATTGAGTTTTTAGATTTGAAAGGAATTAACATTTCCAAAGCCCAAGAAAAGAAAATTGAAGGAGCGTATTTTAAGGAAGATTTACGCCGTGCCCAAATTGATGAAATTGGCAATATGGCTTATCCAAGTCAGGTGATGGATCTTTACATTACTTGTTTTGAAAAACACCTGACAACCCAAGCAATTCGCCATAGTAATTCCAAAGTAGTCATTGACTATGTTTATGCGGTTTCAGGAGCAGTATTGCCCCAATTATTAGCGAAGTTTGGTTGTGATGCAGTGGTATTAAATGCTTCTCTGAATCAAACAGCTGTTTCCGCAGTAGAAAGAGAAGCATTGTTACATCAACTTGGTCATGTGGTAGAAGCATTAAAAGCCAATTTTGGGGTACAAGTATCTGGAAATGGCGAACAGTTAATTTTAGTTGATGAAACTGGTGCACCAATTCGCGGGGAAATGCTAACCGCGTTAATGGTAGATATGATTTTGACAGCTAATCCGCGAGGAACAGTAGTAGTTCCGGTTGATACTTCCAGTGCTGTAGAACAAATTGCGCGACGACATGATGGTAAAGTAATTCGGACGAAAGCTAATCCGAGTGCATTAATGGAAGCTTGCCAAACTAATGCTCATGTAGTGTTAGGTGGTTCAGCAGAAATGGGATTTATTTTCCCCCAATTGCATCCGGGATTTGATGCGATGTTCTGCATTGCTAAATTAATTGAAATGTTAACAATTCAAGAGCGATCGCTCGGCACAATTCGGGAAGAATTGCCGCTAGTTTACCATAAATACCAAACAGTGCGTTGCCCTTGGACAGTTAAAGGAGCATTAATGCGCTATTTAGTAGAAACTCATCCTGCCGACTCTTTAGAATTAATAGATGGGGTAAAAATTTGCTCATTAATTGATGATAGTTGGGTGTTACTTTTGCCCGATGCTGGCGAACCATTAGTGCATATTTTCGTGAACAGTAGCGATCGCACTTGGGTCGATCGTACTTTAAAAGAATACCGCTTTAAAGTGCAAAACTTTGTTGACCAAGAACAACGAGAACAAGCAGTTCAATAAATTGGATAATTGGTAATTGTTGAAAAGTTCGTGGGAATTAACAATTACCAATCCCATCAACCAAAAAAGTTGTAAAATAGAAATAATGCCAAGCAAATACAACAATCATCACTCAAAACTTATTTATGAACAGCTGCATTTTAATGGCCGAGGTCGTACAAGATCCTCAACTGCGATATACACCTGATAACCTCGCCGTTGCTGAGATGTTAGTCCAGTTTCCCGGTATCAAACCTGACGATCCTCCAGCTAACTTAAAAGTAATCGGATGGGGGAATCTAGCCACAGAAATTCACGAACGTTGTCACCGAGGTTTACACATAGTTATTGAAGGTCGTTTAGGAATGAACACCTTTGAACGTAAACCAGAAGGATTCAAAGAAAAACGTGCAGAATTAACAGCCCAAAAAGTTCATTATTTAGGTGCTAGTGATAGTTTTGCTGCGGCGACAACAGGAACAACCTCTGCCAGAAGCCAAGCGACAAATAGTAATCAAGACTCTTATCATTCCGACAATGTAGCAACTACAAGTGGCAGATCTTTTGCCACTGCTTCTGCGACAAATACTGCCACTATTCCCGAAGTAGATGATGAACCTCTTCCATCTGTCACTACCACAACTAAACCAAAACCAACGACTCCTGTAAATCCACCAGATGTGGATGATATTCCTTTTTAAGCGATCGCATAATGCCCGCAGACAGTTTGTTGTGAGCACTTTAGTGTTCAAATGGGAGAAATATACGACTAAAGTCGCTACAACAAACTTAATCTGTTTCCTCTAATGATAAATAACTAAATTGCCTGAATCCACTCCTTAACTTCGTATTCTGTCCAAATACCGTTTTGCCAGTAAGGATCGGCTTCAACTAACTGGCGAACGGTTGCTTCGTCTGCTGCTTCGTAAATGGCAAACACTTTTGTTAAGTCTTGAGTTGGGCCGATCGTAATTAAAACACCAGACTCTTTTTGTGCTGCTAAACCATCTAAATGCGCTTGTCGTAATGGTGCTCTTTTTTCCAGAACATCCTCACAATAACTTCCCCACATCACGTATTTTGGCATAATGTAAACCTTCGCGTCCTTTGTGTCCTTTGCGGTTCAAAAAATCTTATAGCTATAGAAAGTAGAAGGTAGTGAAGAAAACTACCTTCTACCAACTACACAAAAGCACTAACTTCTGAGAGTTACATGGAATTTTTCGGTTAAAGCTTCTCTAACTTGTTGATGTACAGATTCGATGTCATCTTCTGTGAGAGTTCGATCGCCCGCCCGATAAATTAACCGAAATGCTAAACTCCGTTGTCCTTGGGGGACATTTTCGCCCAAATATTGATCGAACAATTCCACTGATTCTAATAAAGTACCAGCAGCTTTTGCCATTATCCGTTCAATTTCTGCGACAGAAACTTTAGTGGAGGCAAAGAAAGCAATATCGCGATCGGATGCTGGATAACTAGAATAGGGTTTTAAAACTGGAGTCGAAATTTCATCTTGATTCATTTGATCTAGTAACACATCCAGGTCTATTTCAAACACATAAACTGCATCAGGAAGACCTCGTTCTTGACGTAACTGCGGATGAAGTTGCCCGAATGTTCCTAAGCGATCGCCTTGTACCCACAAAGAAGCAGTTCGTCCCGGATGTAAGCGAGAATCACGACAATCTGGTTGATATTCAACAGTAATTCTTAACTGTTGAAACACACTTTCTAAAATACCTTTAGCCTCATACCAAGTCATTGGTTTTTCCCTTCCAGAATTTACCCAACGACCTACTGTAGGATCGCCACCGATAATTCCCGCTAAAGAATCAGCCTCCATTAAACCATCTTCTTCACTCCAGAAAATGCGCCCGATTTCATAACCATTTAAAGCGCCATTTCCTTGCTCTAAGTTATATTGGAAACTGTCGATTAATCCCGCAATTAAATCAGTGCGTAAAGCCGAATATTCGCTAAACATTGGGTTACGCAGTTTGATTTGTGCTTCTCCTTCCGGTTTACCCAAAGAGTAATGGACTAATTCTGTTAACCCTGCACCTCGTAAAGCTTCGCGCAATTTTCGAGTTAACAATTGGTCAATAGAAAGATACCCTGCTTCGGTTTCTTCTGGTAGTTCGACACAGAAATTATCGTAACCATAAAGACGGGCAATTTCTTCAATTAAATCAATTTCCCGTTCTAAATCTCGATAACGGTAAGGTGGTACTGTTACTAACCAAACTCCTTCATCTTCAGTGGGTTTAATTTCACATCCCAAAGATGTGAGAATTGGACGAATATCTTCTGGTTGTAATTCGCCAAGTTCTTCGCCTAAATCTATTGGGCCTAATACTTGATTTACTCGATCGATCCGTAGTTCGATCGATCTTGTCCAAGCAGATTGATTTGGTCGATTATCAGCAATTTCCTGTGTTACTGGAACGCCGCCAGCTAATTCAGAAATTAGCGCGATCGCACGGCGACAAGCTAATTCTAATTCTGCTTGATTCACACCCCTTTCATAACGTCCCGAAGCCTCAGTTCGCATTCCCAAACTGCGTGCAGAACGGCGAATTGCTGTAGGATCAAATAATGCTGCTTCCAGCAATAAACTTTGAGTTCGATCGGAAACTTCGGTTTCTTCTCCACCCATTACTCCAGCTAAAGCTACTGGTCGATCGTTAGCAGTAATTAACAAAGCTTGGGATGGTAAATTCCTTGTTTGCCCATCTAATGTTTTTAGAGATTCGCTAGTTTTAGCTAAACGAACACCAACACTTAGAGAATCTTTGCCTGTGACTGACTGTAAACTTTGCCGATCGAAAGCGTGTAACGGTTGTCCCCATTCTAAAAGCACGTAATTGGTAATATCTACCACATTATTAATCGGTCTAATTCCCGCCCCTTGCAATCTTTGTTGTAACCACTCAGGGGAAGAATCAATTTTGATATTTTCAATTACCGTACCAATATAAGCCGGACAAGCTTGGGGTTCTTCAATTTTTAAACTTAAAACCTCTTTGTTTCCCCCAGAAATTTTAACTTCGGGAACTTCTGGTAATTTCAAAGTTGCCCCAGTTAAAGCCGCCACTTCTCGTGCTATCCCAATCATACTTAAAGCATCAGCACGATTAGCCGTTGCTGTCAAGTCCAGAATCACATCATCTAAACCTAAAAGTGGGCGAACATCGCTGCCTAATTTGATGTTTTCTGGGGCAAAACTATGAATTCCCGATGATTCCTTTTCTAGCCCTAATTCTGCCAAAGAGCAAATCATCCCTTCCGATCGCACACCGCGCAATTTAGTCGATCGCAATTTCAAATCAACTTTCGGCAAGTATGTACCAATAGTCGCAACTGGCACATATAAATCCGCCTTGACATTAGCCGCTCCACAGACAATATTTAAAGGAGTGCCGGAGCCAATATCTACCTCGCAAACTCTCAGCTTATCGGCGTTAGGGTGAGGTTGACAACTCAGCACCTTACCCACGACCACACCATCAGCCCAAGTGCGACGGTCTTCAATTTCTTCTACTTCAAACCCAGCCATAGTCAGCTTATGGGCTAAATCTTCCGGGGTAATGGTGAAATCTACCAGTTCCCGCAACCAGTTGAGAGAGATACGCATTGCTAAAATGCCTTTACCGATGTCAGACTGTCTATTTTACCTAAAGTATCAACAATCAAGGAAATATTGGCTCCAAAGCAGAAGGCTAAAGACTTTTAATTTCCTGTGTACCCCTACCTTGCGGTATTAACTCAAGTTGCTAGTGCAGCACGGCAGAAATGATTGAGCAGTTGAAAACTTCTTAAAAGCTGAATATAAAAACCTTCTTCCCTTCTGCCTTCTGCCTTCTGCCTTCTTGCACTAGTGTCATTGAATCGCAAAAACAGAATAATCGTTTCAGGTTTCATCTAAAATATTGCGTAGAACTACGTAAGTAGATAAGGAATTACCAAAAGTATATCGGCAATACTTATCATTAGCACTTTCTCGGATTTAATCTGTCTTTGCCACCATGATACTACCACTGGATGTGATAAGCTCAGATTGAACGCTATACCAAGCATTAATCCATTTTAGTTAAGATGGAAGTATCATTTTTAGCTTTATTATCGATCGTTAACTATATTTATTTGTTAGTTTCCCACTGACAATGGGTAATCTAACTATGGATAGGTTAGATTTTATGTAATTTAAACGGGGGTGAATGTAGAAGAATTGAAGAATACTTCACAGATTTAGAGGTTGATTAATCAACTCTGTGAAATGATTGATTGCATACATAGTACTGTAATTATTGGTTTTAGCCCGGATAATAAAATATAGGGCGCTCAAAGAATAGTAAATGATCCTATGCGCGAGTGACGCTGAATGAGCTATTGCTTAAATCCAGCCTGTCCTAATCCAGAAAACCCAGACCACGAAGAAATTTGCCAAGCTTGTGGTTCACAACTTTTGCTGCGAGGTAAATTTCGTGTGGTCAAACCTCTGGGTCAGGGTGGCTTCGGAGCTACATTTTTAGCTAAAGACCAAAAATTGCCGGGAGAACCCTGTTGCGTCATTAAGCAACTCCGTCCAACGGCAACCGCACCTCACGTTTTTCAAATGGCGCGAGAGTTATTTGAACGCGAGGCAAAAACATTAGGACAAATTGGCAATCATCCCCAGATTCCACTATTGCTGGACTACTTTGAAGACCATCAGCAATTTTATTTGGTGCAGGAGTATGTGTCCGGGGATACTCTACAAAGAGAGGTGAAACAAAATGGCCCCTTTAGCGAAGAAGGTGTCAAACAATTCTTGAGCGAGATGCTGCCAGTACTACAATATATCCACAGCCAAAAGGTAATTCACCGAGATATTAAACCAGCAAACTTGATTCGTCGCAACCAAGACCGAAAACTAGTGTTAATCGACTTCGGGGCGGTGAAAAACCAAGTTAACCCAGCAACAAATAACTCAGACCAAACAGCTTTAACAGCTTATGCTATTGGTACACCTGGGTTCGCACCCCCAGAACAAATGGCAATGCGCCCAGTTTATGCTAGTGATATTTATGCTTTGGGAGTCACTTGTATTTATTTACTGAGTGGCAAATCTCCTAAAGATTTGGATTACAATCCCTCAACTGGGGAAATGCTGTGGGAAAAGCACGTCCGCATGGTCAACAATTTGAGTGACCATTTTGCCAATGTGCTGCGGAAAATGTTAGAAGTATCAGTGCGCGATCGCTTCCAATCCGCCAACGATGTTCTCAGAGCTTTAGACCTAGAACCATACCTGGATAGTTTAGCTCAAGGCATGATTGCTGGCCTACCACCGGGATCTTCACCATCACCAGCTAGCAGGTTTGGCCCTAATTCCCTAAATTCTGGAAGTGCTTCTAAAGGAGGATCTGTATCCTCCAATTCTGTAGTTAAAGCAGCAATGGCAATTCGTGCCAGACGCACTAGGCTAGAAGGAACTGACATTCATTCAGGAATCAGTGGCTATCGAGCTAATACTAACAGAAATGTCGGAAATGTACCTAGTAGTGATAATTTTACCGGAAGTAAGGCTAAAAATATTAAGCGCAAATTAGACGCGCAAGAAGTACAAACATCCTACAGTAAAGGTAGAAGAGATTTTGCCCAACAAAATCTCAGCTTACTAAATTTACAAAAAGTTGACTTATCAGAAGCTATTTTTCATCAAGCTAGATTAAATAGAACCAATCTTCAAGGCGCAAATCTATTTCACGCCGATTTTGGCAGAGCCAGTTTAAATCAAGCAATTCTCCGGGATGCTAATTTAGGTAGAGCATATCTAAGTTATGCTGATTTAGAAGGTGCGGATTTGCGAGGGGCAGATTTGAGTTATGCCCATCTGATGAATGCCAATTTGCGAGGGGCAAATCTCTGTGGTGCTAACCTCACTGGTGCCAGAATCACAGAAGAGCAATTAGCTATGGCTAAAACTAACTGGATGACTGTACGCCCTTCGGGAAAACGCGGGATTTGGTAAGTTTGGGGACTAGAGGACTAGGGAACTAGGGAAGATTCAATACGTGCTAACGCACACGCTACGCGAACGAAAATCGAAAATTTCCCAATGACCAATGACTAAAGACTAATGACTAAAGACTAATGACTAAGACAGCACTAATTACAGGGGTTACAGGTCAAGACGGTTATTACTTAAGTCGATTACTATTGCAAAAGGGTTATCGAGTGGTGGGCTTGGTATTACCTCAACGGCAAAGTAGTCTCGCTAAGTTGGGTTCTTTAGTTAACAAACTAGAGATTTATGCTGTTGATATGATTGATAGTGCAGTGATTTCTGGTTTGCTCGAACAAGTAAAACCTCAAGAAATTTATAATTTAGCTGCTCCTAGTTTTGTTCCCGATTCTTGGAATGACCCACTGGAAACCTTAGATTTAGTCGCTGCAACGGCAACTCGATTGTTAATGGCCGTTCGTCAAGCAGGTTTGGCAACTCGATTTTATCAAGCTAGCAGTTCGGAAATGTTTGGGCAAGTAGACTCTTCGCCTCAAGATGAAAATACGCCTTTTCGACCAATGAATCCCTACGCAGCGGCAAAATTACACGCTCATTGGACAATGGCGCATTATCGTCAGCGTTATGATTTGTTTGCTTGCAGTGGTATTTTATACAATCATGAATCGCCCCGCAGATCGTCACAGTTTGTGACTCGGAAAGTGTGTTTGACAGCAGCAGCAATTAAATTGGGAATTAGCGATCGCTTAGAAATGGGCAATTTGGAAGCTATATACGATTGGGGTTATGCCGGAGATTACGTCGAAGCAATGTGGCGAATGTTGCAACAAAACCAACCTGAAGATTACGTAGTTGGGACAGGAAAACTGCACAGTGTCAAGGAATTAGTAGCTACCGCGTTTGAATGTGTGGGATTAGATTGGACTCGCTATCTGGTAGTGAATCCCAATTTAGTCCAACCTGACGAAGGTTTTGTATTAGTAGCTAACTCCACAAAAGCAAAACAAAAACTGAAATGGCAACCTCAAGTTAACTTTCAAGAATTGATAGAAAAAATGGTACGCAAAGATTTAGAGCGATTGCAGAATGGCACAATCGTACCAAGTGCTAGAGCTTAGTTAGGCGGGCAGGGGCAGAGGAGCAGAGGAGCAGAGGAGCAGAGGGGCAGAGGGGAAAGCTAAAATTTAATTCCCCTTGTCCATCTTGTCCCCTTGTCCCCTTGTCTCCTTGTCTCCTTGCACTCTTGTTTTCCACCACAAGTACAAGAGTTAATTTTTAGTTTGAGATTTGGGAATTATATAAATATAAATTTAAGGATAAGAATGAAAATGAACAGTGACAAGCGTTACTTATTTGTTTTCTTAGAAATTGTTGGTGTTGAAGGTGGGATTCAATCCTATATTAAGGATATTTGGCGAGCTTATTTAGGATTATCCGAACCACCGATGGCGGATGTATTTTTGCTCCGGGATGCAGCTGTAAAGAACAATCCTTTTGCCACCGAAAAGCTGAGATTTCATTATTTCAAAACTGTAAATCCAATGTTAGGGCGAGTTTGGATGATTGCTGCTTTAGCGATTTATCTTTGGCAATATCGTCCCCATCATGTTTTTTGCGGTCACATTAATTTAGGGCCTTTAATTCAAACACTTTGCCAAAGCATGGGAATACCTTATACGGTTTTGACTTATGGTAAAGAAGTTTGGGAACCGTTGCTGCCAAAAGATCAAAAAGCTTTGCAACAAGCGTCGGCAATTTGGACAATTAGCCGTTATAGTCGCGACCAACTTTGTCAAGCTAATCAAATTAATCCTAAGTTTGTGGAGTTTCTTCCTTGTTGTGTAGATGGTGAGGTGTTTACTCCGGGAGAGAAGAATTCGGCTTTAGTGGAAAAGTATAATTTGGCGGGTGCTAGAGTGTTGATGACTGTGGCAAGATTGTGGTCTGGGGATATTTATAAAGGTGTAGATGTGACGATTCGGGCGCTACCTGCGATCGCGCAAGCCTTCCCCAATGTAAAATACTTAGTCATCGGTCGTGGTGACGACCAACCAAGATTAGCGCAGTTAGCAAAAGATTTAGGTGTTGCTGACAGAGTTGTTTTTGCAGGTTTTGTACCCACAGAACAATTAGTCGAACATTACCGTCTTGCTGATGCTTATATCATGCCTTCTCAAGAAGGATTTGGTATTGTTTACTTAGAAGCGATGGCTTGCGGTGTTCCGGTGTTGTCTGGTGACGCTGACGGTTCAGCTGACCCTTTACAAGATGGGCGTTTGGGTTGGCGAGTTCCCCATCGTAACCCAGAAGCGGTGACAAAAGCTTGTATGGAAATTCTTCAAGGCGAAGATCAACGTTGTGACGGGAAATGGTTACGACAAGAGTCTTTAGCCCAATTTGGTAGAGATGCTTTTCGCCAAAAGCTGCAAGAATTGTTAAGTGCGACAGACCGTGTTGCTTTACCAAGATAAGAGACAAAGGGACTAGGTGACTAGGTACTGGGGATGGGGAAAGTTTGACCAAGATTATTTGATTTACAGGATGAACGGGATTAGTCAATCTGTAAATTCTCTCCATCCTGAAATCTTGTCAATCCCGATCGAGTTTTGAGTTGTAGGGGCGGGTTTAGTAAGATATAGCAGAAGGCAGAAGGCAGAAGGCTTTTATGCAGAAGGAAAAACCTTATAAAACAAGGGTTATGACTTTTCATCTTGCCTTAATCGCCTTGGCGGTTGCTATATCTGTGTCGTAACAGTAAATTGAACCGCAAAACCGTTCGGCTGACGCTCACGGAAGCCCGCCCTGGAGAGAGTTTTGAGTTAAGAAAAAAGCTTTGAGTTCAATATTCCCCTTGTCCCCTTGTCCCCCAATCCCCTGTCTCCAGTCCCCTATCCTCGCCCTGAACTCGCTATGCTAGATGCAGACCAAGATTGAGATGCAGGAAATGAGCATCAAAAATTTTCAATTTAATTTTTCAGGTTTAACCTGCGCCCTCACTGTTTTCTTGTCGTTTTGGCTGCTAAGTACGATCGGACTTGGCTGGCTGGCGAATTCTGTGTTAATTCTAATGGTGTGTTTGGTGACGCTACCTGCGATCGCATTTTTTGTGTTTCGCTGGTGGTTAAAGCGCAATTTGGTTGAAGATAAATGTCCCGTTTGCGGTTATGAATTCACTGGTTTGAATCAAACTCAAATGCGCTGTCCTAGTTGTAGCGAACCTCTGTTGATTGAGCAAGGTCATTTTCAACGAGTAACACCACCAGGAACAATTGATGTCCAAGCAGTAGAAGTTTCGGCTAAACAAATAGAGGAATAACTAAGTTTGTTGTAACGACTTCAGTCGTTATGATTAGGACTGAAGTCCCTACAACGAACCTTAATTATGACGGTGAACGAGGGTGGTGGTTGCTTGGTCTACTGGTACTAGTAAAATTTCGCTAATATTAACGTGATTTGGGCGAGTGACGCAGAAAAAAACCACATCTGCAACATCATCTCCAGTTAAAGGTGTGAGTCCCTGGTAAACTTTTTCGGCGCGTTCAGTATCACCATGAAATCGTACTTGACTAAATTCGGTTTCCACTAAACCTGGATCGATGCAACTAACACGAATTGGTGTTCCTAAAAGGTCTTGTTTTAAGCCTTCAGAAATTGCTCTAACTGCTGCTTTGGAACCACAATAAACATTACCACTTGGGTATGTTTGCCGACCTGCGATCGAGCCAATATTTACCACATGACCTTTACTTCTACTGACCATTCCGGGAACAACATAACGGGTAAGATAAAGTAAACCTTTGACGTTGGTATCAATCATTTCTTCCCAATCTTGAAAGTCGCCTTCGTGGAGTTTACTTAAACCGCGACTTAAGCCTGCATTGTTAATTAAAATGTCGATGTTTTGCCAAGGTTCTGGGAGAGAGTTTAAGGCTGTTTCTACGGCTTGGCGATCGCGCACATCTAACTCTATCAAATAAACTGGAGTAGCAAACTCTTTACTGAGTTTATCTGCAATTTCTTGCAGTTTTTCTTTACGTCTTGCTGCTAAAATTAGCTTTGCGCCAGCCTGAGCAAATACTTTAGCGCAGGATGCACCAATTCCACTGCTTGCACCAGTAATTAGAACAATTTCGTTTTGGATTGAAATCATAATTTAATCAATTTTAGATGTAAATTTAGCTTTTTTTCAGCAATTAAAAAAGGCAGAGCCTCTATTTTAGTTCCCAGGTTGAACCTGGGAACGAGATTTGGGACAGGGAGTAGGACAGGCATCTTGCCTGTCAAGGTTAATGCAAGTTCCTTAACCGGAAGTTCTGCTAGGACGAGAGGGACGTGCTGGAGAAGGAGAACTAGAACGGTTAGGTGTTGGATTGTTTCTCCCACCAGCAATTACTGGTAATCTTTGGGAGACAATAGTAATACCATCTGAGCGAACTAAGATTGCAGAAATCCAATATTTACCAGCTTCATTTGGGGCACGACCAACTTTAAAAATGCCGCCAGCATTTAGTGGTTCCAATTGAACTTTTGGTGAATTAAGATATTTATCGGGGCTGATTTGTTCGAGTAAAGCTGTACCGACTAACAAGTTATCTTTTAGCGGTTCTTTAACTACTACATCGAAATTAAATTCTTGACCTGTGCGGACTTGTTCGGGTAATTTAAAATCAACTGAAGGCGGTTTTTCGCCAGAAGTTAATTGAGTTTTTTCGCTCAAAATCTCTTGGTTAACAATTTTTTGATTTTCAAAGCGTTGTTTAGAACGAATGGTGGCGTTGAAACCCCAATTTCTGCCATCTACTGGCTGAGTTCCTGTGATATTTGTGACTGTTTCAGCAACTATGCCATTTCCTTGATTTTGCCAAGATTTTAATTCTGTGCGGTATTTCAACTGAGGATAAAGTTGCCAAAGTTGGGTGAGGGTTTTTTCCATACCTGCGCGATTTAAGCCGTCGCTATTGCTAAAATTAGCACCGTAAAATTGCATTACTGCTGGAACGTTGCGAGTATTCGCTGCGGCATCGATTTGCGCTAAAGTATTTTTCAATTCCGGTGGTGCGGAGTCAGGAGTAGCAGCTTTGGCAGTTGTCCACCCTGCGGATAACCCCAATGTTAACAGGAAAGCTACGGGTAAGGTGGTGGGTCGAAATTTCAGAGGATGTGGCATATTTTGATATTTTGAGAATCAGCCTAAAACACCAGATTTGTTTAGATGTTAACTGAGAAACAGAAATTCGATCGCCAAGCTGCTTCCCTAGAAGGTAATGCTTCAGCACCACGACGACTGTTAATTGCGGCTAGTGGTACTGGGGGACATTTGTTTCCGGCGCTAGCTTTGGCGGAACAATTGCCAGATTACCAAATTGAGTGGCTGGGTGTCCCAAATCGCCTAGAAAAAGATTTGGTTCCAGCTAAGTATCGCTTAAATACGATCGCAGTGGAAGGTTTTCAACAGCGTTTGGGTTTGGGTTCACTGAAAATTGTCGGTAAGTTTGCGACGGCGATTCGCAGTTGTCGAGAGTTGCTGAAACGGGGAAAGTTTAACGGGGTATTCACTACTGGGGGTTATATTGCGGCACCTGCGATTATTGCGGCGCGATCGCTCGGTTTACCTGTTATTCTACATGAAGCAAATGCGATTCCGGGTAAAGTAACAAGATTTTTCGGCCCTTGGTGTCAGACTGTAGCGGTGGGGTTTGCACCTGCGGAGAAGTTTTTGACTGGTTGTAAGACAGTTTATACTAGTACGCCTGTGCGATCGCAATTTCTTGCCCCCGAAAAACACGATTTACCGATTCCCGATGATGTACCTTTAATAGCAGTAATTGGTGGTAGTCAAGGTGCGGTAGCAGTCAATAAACTTGTGCGCCAAAGTGCAAAAAGTTGGTTTGAAAAATGCGCTTGGGTTGTGCATCAAACCGGGGAAAACGATCCTGATGTGGCAAATTTACAACATCCTTACTATTATCCATTGCCATTTTATAACAATATGGCAGGACTCTTACAAAGAGCGAATTTAGTAATTAGTCGTGCGGGTGCGGGTTCTTTAACGGAATTAGCAGTAATGGGGAAACCTGCAATTTTAATTCCCTATCCTTTTGCCGCCGAAGATCATCAAACATACAATGCAAAAATTTTTGCTGATGCTGGCGCGGCTTTAGTGTTTAAGCAATCAGAATTAACGCCGGAAATTTTAAGAAACCAAGTTTTAACTTTATTAGAATCACCGGATAAGTTGCAGCAAATGTCTGAAGTTGCTTTTAGTTTAGCAGTAAAAGATAGTGCAGAAAGATTAGCTAAATTAGTGCGGCAATTTTTGGAGTAAATTTGGGGGACTAGGGACTGGAGAAGAGTATTTAGATATCTGTTAAAAAACGATATCTATCTACTTTTATCTTTGCACCCAACAGAAAAGATAAAGCTAACATCTGTTTTCATCTGCGTTCCAAAAAAACCATATCTCAATTTACCGAACCAGCGATAGGATCGATCGCACCTTGCTAAAATTAAGTCAGGATTGCCGAGGAAAAATTGCCATGCTGCAAACAGAATCAAAAACAATGAATCTGGAGGAATTCTTGGACTGGTATCCAGATGGTTACGGTTGTTTTGAATTATATGATGGAGTAGTTGTCGAAATGCAACCAACTGGAACACATGAACAGGTAGCAGGAGAATTTGGTAGTGAGTTAGCGATCGAAATTCGTCGCTTAAAACTTCCGTATTTCATTCCTCGACAATGTATAATTAAGCCTATTAATTCTGATAAGTCAGGTTATATTCCAGATGTAGCTGTTTTGGATTGGAAGGCGCTGGAAAATGAACCTATGTGGAAAAAGCGATCGCTAATTACCAAAGGTGAAACAGTGCGATTAGTTATCGAAGTAGTTAGCACTAATTGGCAGGATGATTATTTAGTTAAGTTAGCAGAATACGAAAAATTGGGTATTCCTGAATATTGGATTGTTGATTATTTAGGTTTGGGTGGTAGACGCTATATTGGAGATCCGAAACAACCGACAATTTCGGTTTACCAAATGGTTGAAGGCGAGTATATGGTTAGTCAGTTTAGAGGGAACGATAGCATTCAATCAGCCATTTTTTCAGAGTTGAATTTAACAGCAGAAAAAATTTTTAAAATTGGGGAATAAGGAGAGCGATCGCAATGATTACAACCACAAAAAAAGTAAGTTTTGCCGAATATGTCAAGTATAATGATGGCACTGATAGGAAGTATGAATTAGTCAATGGAGAGTTAATCCCAATGAGTTTAGGAACTGGGAAACATGGGGCGATTATAGAATTTGTCAACGACTGTTTTAAGGAAGAAGCTAAGAAAGAAGGAAAACCTTGGACTTCAAAAGATATGCGGATTGGTGTGCGATCGCCTCGTGGAGGACGTTGGGATACTTCGCGGATTCCAGATATTACAGTATTAACTATAGAACAATGGGAATCACTTGCTAATCGGGAAGCAGTAATTGAATTAGATGAACCTCCACCGATTTTAGTAGTAGAAGTAGTTAGCGAATCTACTAAAACTACTGATTATCGTGCTAAACGTTCTGAATATGCTGTATTGGGTATTTCCGAATATTGGATTGTTGACCCAATAGATGAAGTAGTAATAGTATGTTCTTTAATCGAAGGTTTTTATGATGCAGTTTTCTTTCGCGGTCAAGAACGGGTTATTTCTGGGAGTTTTCCCGAATTAAACTTGAGTGCAAAGCAGGTATTACAAGCGGGAAAGTGAAAATGATTACTAAACTAATGGTTCAACCTTCCTTCTGGGTAGAATCGGGGATTAAAATCAGTCAAGTGAGAAACCTAAATTTATTTAAGTTTACGGATGAACTTCAATCTCGTTTAGATGAACTAGCAGAGAAAAACAAAAATGGATTGTTAAATTCAGAAGAAGAAGCTGGATTAACTGGAATTTTAGAATTAGACAGGATTTTTACCTTAATAAATGCCAGAATTATTGCCGAATCATGACAATTAGTAATAACACGCGGCAGTTAGTTCGAGAAAGGGCAAATTATCTCTGCGAATATTGCCATTCTTTAGAAGAAGCAAGTGCGGCGCAGTTTGCGATCGATCGTATCTTACCTCAGTCTCTCGGTGGTTCAGACCAATTTAGTAATTTAGCCTTAGCCTGTCAGCGTTGTAATGGATATTTTTCACACTAGCTAGTAAATACTGCATAACCTCCTGCATCCCAGACATATAAGCATACAAAGTGAACAAAAAGTAGGTGCAGAGATGGCTAAACAGAATCAAACAGACAAAATCTCCCAGAAATCGCCTTTATTCGGGTTAGGCTATCACAGTTTAGCAATATTCACTTGTATTTTATTGTTATCGGAATCAGTAGTTGCCGCACCGAGACAATTATCACCTGATTTTCAGGATAAATCCTCGCAGATTGCCCAAGGTAGCGAACAAGAGAAGACTAAAGCCGCTGCTGTAAGATTCATGCAGGAAGGATTAGAACTATATAAACAAGGAACAGTAGAATCTAAGAGACAAGCGATCGCAAAATGGGAAGAAGCACTTTCACTTTATCGCGCAGTAGGTGAAAAGGCAGGAGAAGGTGTTATCCTCTTTGGCATTGGTCGTACCTACTTCGACTTAGGAGAATCGCAGAAAGCACTCTCGTACTTTAACCAATCTCTGCCCTTATTCCGTACAGTAGAGAACAAAGAATGGGAAGCTAAGAACCTGATCAATCTTGGTCATACCTACTATGCTTTAAGAGAAAACCAAAAGGCGCTGGAGTACTTCAATCAATCCTTACCCTTATTCCGTGCGCTGGGTGACAAAGCATTTGAAGCTGCCAACCTCTGGGCTATTGGTCGAGTTTACAATACTTTGGGAGAACAGCAACAAGCACTAGAGTACTACAATCAATCCTTGCCCTTAAGCCGTGCAGCGGGTGAAAAAGCTACAGAAGCTGCTATCCTTTTGGAGATGGGCAGAATCTACGATCGCCAAGGAGAAAAACAGAAAGCACTCGCTTACTTCAACCAATCTTTGCCCCTATTCCAAGAAGTAGGAAATAAAGCAGACGAAGCTACTACCCTCAGTTACATTGGTCTTGTCTACTCAGACTTGAAAGAAAAGCAAAAAGCACTCGATTACTTGAACCAATCTCTCCCTTTATGGCGACAGCTGAGAAGTAAAGTTGGAGAAGGCGCTGCCCTCTTAGGCATTGGCAATGTCTACAATGATTCAGGAGAAAAGCAAAAAGCACTTGATTACTTCAACCAATGTTTACCCTTATTCCAACAAGCGGGATATAAACCAGGCGAAGCTGCTACCCTTTGGGTTATTGGCAACATCTACGATAATTTAGGAGAAAAGCAGAAAGCACTTGATTACTTCAACCAATCCCTTCCCCTATTTCAACAACTAAACGATAAACCCAGAGTAGCTGCTATCCTCAGCAACATTAAGCGATTATCACCTTAATTTGGCAGCGATTACTTCAACCAATCCAGAAACCCGGTTTCTTCAAGAAACCGGGTTTCTTTGTACCTCATCACTGCATACCCTTGACTATCCCAGATATATAAGGATACAAATTTAACAAAGCTCAGGTGTAGGGATGGCTAAACAGACTCAAACAGACAAAATATCAAAGAAATCGCCCTTGTTGGGGATAGGGCATCAGAGTTTAGCAGTATTCATTGGTATTTTATTGTTGTCCGAGTCAGTTGTTGCTGCACCAAGACAATCTCTTCTTTTTGGCTGGGAATCATCGCAGATTGCCCAACAGTCAGCAGGGAATGGGGAACAGAAAAGTAAGGCTGCTGCCAGAAGAGCGTATCGGCAAGGATTGCGACTATATCGGCAAGGAACGTTAGAATCTCTGCGACAGGCAATTACCAAATTTGAAGAAGCTCTTCCACTTTTTCGGGCAATGGGTGAAAAGGCATGGGAAGCTGTTACCCTTTTGGGTATTGGCAAAGTCTACTCAGCTTTGGGAGAAAAGCAAAAGGCACTGGAATACTACAACCAATCCTTGTCCATCATGCGACAAGTAGGGAATAAAAAAGGGGAAGCTACTACTCTAAACAACATTGGCCTTGTCTACTCAGCTTTAGGAGAAAAGCAAAAGGCACTGGAATACTACAACCAATCCTTGTCCATCATGCGACAAGTAGGGAATAAAAAAGGGGAAGCTACTACTCTAAACAACATTGGTGGTGTCTACTCAGCTTTAGGAGAAAAGCAAAGAGCATTGGAGTTCTACAACCAATCTTTGCCCCTAAGACGAGAAGTGGGAGATAAATCCGGGGAAGCTCGTACCCTCAACAATATTGGCCTTGTCTACTCAGCTTTAGGAGAAAAGCAAAAAGCACTAGAATACTTCAACCAATCCTTATCTCTATCGCGACAAGTGGGAGATAAAGCACAGGAAGCTCGTACTCTTGACAATATTAGGACTGTCTACAATGCTGCCCAACAGCCAATAAGTAGTGAGCAAGAACGAAGTAGGGCTGCTGCCAAAAGAGTTTTGCAGGAGGGATTACAGCTATTTCAGCAAGGAACAGCAGAATCTAAGAGACAGGCAATAGCGAAATTTGAAGAAGCACTTTCACTCTTTCGGGTGGTTAGCGAAAACTTAGGGGAAGCTGCGACCCTCCTGGTTATTGGCAGAGTCTACGATGATTTAGGAGAAAAACAAAAGGCACTTGATTACTTCAACCAATCCTTAGCACTATCTCGACAGTTAAAAAATAAAGCTCTAGAAGCTGTTACCTTCAATAACATTGGTCTTGTCTACGATGATTTAGGAGAAAAGCAAAAAGCACTCGATTACTTCAACCAATCCTTGTGCCTCAGACGACAAGTAGGAGATAAAAAAGGAGAAGCTGTTACCCTCAATAACATTGGTCTTGTCTACGATGATTTAGGAGAAAAGCAAAAAGCACTCGATTACTTCAACCAATCCCTACCCCTACGGCGACAAGTAGGAGATAAAGATGGGGAAGCTGTTACCCTCAATAACATTGGTGTTGTCTACTCAGATTTAGGAGGAAAGCAAAAAGCACTCGATTACTTCAACCAATCCCTACCCCTACGGCGACAAGTAGGAGATAAAGCCGGGGAAGCTACTACCTTAAACAACATTGGCGTTGTCTACTCAGCTTTAGGAGAAAAGCAAAAAGCACTCGATTATTACAATCAATCCTTACCCCTATCCCAACAAGTCGGAGATAAAGCACAGGAAGCTACTACCCTCAGTACCATTGGCCCTGTCTACTCAAATTTAGGAGAAAAGCAAAAGGCACTGGAGTTCTACAACCAATCCCTACCCCTACAGCGACAATTAGGAGATAAAGCCGGGGAAGCTACTACCTTAAACAACATTGGTGCTGTCTACTCAGCTTTAGGAGAAAAGCAAAAGGCACTGGAGTTCTACAACCAATCCTTACTCCTAAAGCGACAAGTGAGAGATAAACAAGGAGAAGCTGCTACCCTCCACAACATTGGCGGTTTCTACTTAGCTTTAAGAAAAAAGCAAAAGGCACTTGATTACTTCAACCAATCCTTATCTCTATCCCGACAAGTGGGAGATAAAGCACAGGAAGCTGCTACCCTCAATGGGATTGGTATTGTCTACCATCTTTTAGGAAAAAAGCAAAAGGCACTAGATTTCTACAGCCAATCCTTACCCCTATCGCGGCAAGTGGGAGATAAAGCACAGGAGGCTCTTATCCTTTATAGTTTCGCCGTCCTTGAACGCGACAAAGGCAATCTCAACCAAGCTCTTACTAATATTGAATTTGCCATCAAAATTATCGAAGAACTCCGCCTCAAAATTGGCAGCCAACAACTCCGCGCTTCTTACTTTGCCACAGTCCAAGATTATTACGAATTCTACATCAACCTATTAATGCGGTTGCACAAAACCAACCCTTCCCAAGGTTATGATGCTAAAGCACTGCACGCTTCCGAACGCTCAAAAGCACGCTCTTTGTTAGAACTTCTCACTGAAGCAAATGCCAACATTCGTCAAGGTGTAGACCCTAAATTACTAGAACAAGAACGCAACTTGCAACAACAACTCAACGCTGCCGAACAAAACCGAGTTAAACTTTTGCAAGGTCAATATACAGATAAAGAATTAGACAATCTTAAACAACAAATCGAAAATCTGATCACCCAACTTCAGCAATTAGAAGGGGAAATCCGAGTTAAAAGTCCTCAATATGCTGCATTAAAATATCCCCAACCTCTCACTTTGCCAGAAATTCAACAACAGGTACTCGACGACAACACGATTCTTTTAGAATACTCTTTAGGCGAAAAACGCAGCTATCTTTGGTTAGTCAGCAAAACAGAAATCACCAGCTACGAACTACCCAAACGCGCCGACATTGAAGCAGCTGCTCAAGCTTTTTATGCACAACTGAAATCCTCGGAAATAGGTAGCCCAGAAGTGGGAATGAAATTGAGTCAAATGGTACTCGCGCCTGTGGCAAATCAACTGGGGAATAAAAGATTAATTATTGTTGGGGATGGTGCTTTGCAATCTATTCCCTTTGCAGCATTACCGATTCCTGTTTCCGCTAGTTCTCCCACGCCGTTAATAGTTCAAAACGAAATTGTTACTCTACCTTCTGCTTCTACCATAGCCATTTCACGCAATCAACTAAAAAACCGCACTCCGGCACCAAAAACCCTCGCTGTAATTGCAGATCCAGTTTTTAATATTAATGATGAACGTTTGCAAAAATCTCCTTCTGGGCAAAGCAACTCTACAGATTCTACTGCATTAACAAGATCTCTAATTGATGTGGGTGTCACTCTCCAACGTCTCCCTTTCACTCGCAAAGAAGCTGAAGCTATTCTCACTCTTGTTCCTGAAAATCTCCGCACTTCTGCTTTTGACTTCGCCGCTTCTCGCGTCACTGCAACTAATCCTAACTTAGCTCAATATCGCATTGTTCACTTCGCCACTCACGGTTTAATTAATAGTATTAATCCAGAATTATCCGGTGTTGTCCTATCTTTGGTAAATGATAAGGGCATAGATGAAGATGGTTTTTTGCGTCTTAATGATATTTTTAACTTGAATCTTCCGGCTGAACTTGTGGTTCTTAGTGCTTGTCAAACTGGGCTGGGAAAAGAAATGAAAGGAGAAGGTTTGGTAGGATTAACTAGAGGTTTTATGTATGCTGGTGCAAAAGATGTGGTGGTAAGTTTGTGGAGTGTTCAGGATGCGGGAACATCGGAATTGATGAAGAAGTTTTATCATCAAATGTTAGAAAAAGGGTTAACTCCTGTGGCGGCAATGAGGGCAGCACAATTAGAAATGATCAAGTCTGAACAATGGAAATCTCCTTATTATTGGGCGGCGTTTGTGGTGCAAGGTGAATGGAATTAGTTGGAATTCAAAACAATAATGTAGAGACGTTATATATAACGTCTCTACATTATTGTTTTGCTATAATCTTTTAACTTTTTACTTGGCTACCATGCAATCTTGGATCATCAGAATTATTCTTGTTTGTGGTGACAGGTGGGGTAAATTTGGAAACTTGTCCGGTAGTTTTAGCGTAAGGTAAAGATTCACCTGCAACTAAAGCTGTTAAATTTGCTGCCATAATGGTTTTAGGTTGTTCGCCTATAGTTTGCGCGATCGCATCTCCATCTTTTCCAAAAAATACAAAATGGGGAATACCATCCACTCGATAACGCTCAATTTCGGGCAACCATTTGTTATTATCCACATTGAGCATGACAAAATTCACCTTGTCAGTATATTGCTGTTCTAATTCATTCATATCACTCGCCATCGCCTGACAAGTTGTACACCAATTAGCATAAAACTCTACTAATGTTGGTTTTCCATTGCTCATGGCTATGTCTAAAGGCATGGAGTTTTCTGCTAAGGTGGTTAAGGTAGCAGTACTTGTTTCAGTTCGCAGCCCTAAAACCAACGCAACTGAAAGGGCAATTGCTGCTAAAACAATTAATAAATTTCTGACTCTTGCGCCTACAGTTGAAGCTGACTTTTCGGGAGACTCTACAGTAGATTTAGGTGAATTTTTAATCATCGGATAGTTGAAAAAAGATTACGCACTACCTTTAATTTAACTGAAGTTGCTAAAACCGATCGCCTTTATGAAAAAACGAGTTACCCTAACTTTCCCCAAACGTTCTGTACAAATGCCAGTAACTTATCGGCTGGCAAAAGATTTTAACGTCGCTGCTAATATTATCCGCGCCCAAGTTGCGCCGAATCAAATTGGTAAATTGGTGGTAGAATTATCGGGGGATATTGATGCTTTAGAAGCAGCAATAGACTGGATGCGATCGCAAGATATTGGCATTTCCCTCGCCAGTCGAGAAATATTAATTGACGAAGATGTGTGCGTCAATTGTGGTTTATGCACTGGCGTTTGTCCCTCAGAAGCATTATCATTAGAACCGGAAACATTTAAACTGACATTTGTGCGATCGCGTTGTATTGTTTGCGAACAATGTATTCCTACTTGTCCGGTGCAAGCAATTTCTACTAACTTATAGATTGCCTTTAAAGTGGGAAAAGATCGGCCCAAATTCCATCATCTCCTTGCAGTCTTTCCTGCGCCGGAGAATCATAGGTTACTAACAGCAACTTTTGATTTCCTTCATTGCGCCAAAAAGCTAATCCTTCGGCATGATCGACTCCTTCACCGAATGGAATATCTAAAATTAGAGAAGGTTTTAACAAAGATTCTTCTGGCAAATTTATCCCATTTTCGATGCGATAAAGTCTCACAGGGCCGTCTAAATCCATCGTTGGCCCCGCTAATACTAACAAATCTTCTCCATCGATCGCAAGTTCTCGAATTCCCAACCCAGAAAGATAAACAAAATGTTTTTTATAAAGTTTGTCTCCCAAGCTTTTTAATTTTAAAGTATTGGGGCTGCTTTCCTCCACAGAAATTTCTAAAATAATCGCCCATCCCCGTAAAACAGGCCCACGTAACCCCAGAAAAATTTTATCTTGATAAACTGCTAAACCTTCAATATCAAAACCGTTTTCTTTAGAAGGAATTTGACTAGCTAAAAAAGGCGCTAAATGCGGATCGTCTAGCAAAGCATCTATCAGTAAATTGCCATTTTTAGTATTTTCCAATTTAGCTGCTGTCAACTGAACATCTGGATTGTCTGGATGTTCATAAGATTTACATAAATTATTACCTTTTACTGGTATTCTTGCCAATAAATAACGGTTTTCTTCCCGTTTAATATTTTGCATTTTTTGAATATTTTCTAAATCCGATCGCTTCGACTTCGGCTTAGAACGTTTCAAGCTATGAGAACCAACTAACCATATATAATTGTTAGCATAATCCATGCTCTCAATATCTATTTCTTCATCAGACTTATTTGGTAAATCAATAAAATCTTTCAAATTAAATGTTTGATGAGCTGCAAAAGTTTTGTCATCAGTTTTAGTCAGCCTTTCAAGATTAGTATTTTCATCACATCCTAACCATAAAACTTCCCCAGGAGTCATTGCCATTGCTGACAAATCTTTTCGACATCCAGCTAATTTAGCTTCAAAGCACAGTAAAATCTTTTCCATTTTGACACTTCAATATTTTCAGCAATTTTCCAAGGCAAGTAAATCTATCAGCAAATGCTCACCCTAATCTATTAATAACAATAGAAAAGCCACTGGCAATATATCCAGTGGCATATTATGGCCAATTAAGCAAAAAAACTAAACATTGACCATTTCTTTATGCTCAATTCGAGTACCTAAAAGCTTGAGAAATTCAGCTAACCAACGGGGATGTGCAGGCCAAGCAGGTGCAGTTACCAAATTAGCATCAACCATTGCTTCATCAACCGGAATATGCACATAAAGTCCACCAGCTAAGGTAACATCTGGGCCACAAGCAGGGTAAGCAGTACAACTTTTTCCTTCTAAAACTCCCGCAGCTGCTAAAAGTTGTAAACCGTGACAAATAGCAGCAATGGGTTTATTTTTTTCCGCAAAATGGCGAGTAATTTCTAATACCCTTTGATTTAACCGAATGTATTCCGGTGCTCTACCCCCAGGAACAACCAAAGCATCGTAAGTTGTTGGATCTACTTCGGCAAAATTAGCATTTAAAGTAAAATTATGACCTGGTTTTTCTGTATAAGTTTGGTCGCCTTCAAAGTCATGCACTCCAGTTCTTACCTTTTCGCCAGCTGTTTTATCTGGACAAACAGCGTGTACAGTATGTCCGACCATTTGTAATGCTTGGAAAGGTACCATTACTTCATAGTCTTCCACGTAGTCACCCACCAGCATTAAAATTTTTTTGGCAGCCATATTTCAGTTCCTAATCTTTTTAGTTCTTTGCTTAATCTATTTTGTAACAAATTTGAGAATAAATAGACAAAACCCACCACTTGATTAAGTGGTGGGAGTAGGAATTAACTATTTACAAGTCTTGCTATTTTTAGAAAACGGTAGTAGAGAATGGGCTGGAAGTGACCGTACCAGTACTTGCGAGAATGATGGCATTTCTGCCCGTACCGCCAACAACTGGCCCAGTAATATCGTCCCACCAGTTATTAGTGGCATCGAGATTTCCTGTCCCGCCATGATACAAAGCAGCATTGGTGTTGCCAATTAAGTTATTGTAATTGAGCGTAACTGTATTGGGGATATTTGTACCGTTACGAATTGCCACACCATTGTAGGAGTTAGTAATCAGGTTGCCACGGACATTTACTGTCCCTAGCAGAGTTGTGCCAAAGCCAGAATCCCGCAAGCGAATACCAGCCCTATCTATACCTTGGCTAATATTAGTATCAGCAATTTGGTTATTTTCAATTGTGGCATTACCACCCGCGAATTGAATTCCCTGTTCTCCGGCATTAGTAACTTTATTGTTAGTAATGATGCTGGCGGGGTTAGTGATAGCATCAGCTGCAATACCTGGGCCAGTTAGGTTGGCAATTACGTTATCTGTGATTCTAGCGGTGTCGAATCTGAAAGCTTGCAAGCCACTGGTAGTACTACCAGCAGTTGTGGATACGTCACGGATTAAGTTATCGATCACATTCATGCTTCCACCACCAACACCAGTATCCAAGAAAATAACACCGCCGTTGGCTGGCCCTAAACCATTGAATACGTTTTGTCTAATCACCAAATTATTACTTACACCTTGCAGTCGAATACCGTTTTCACCACCCAATTGAATTGTCATTCCTTCAATTGTGACGTTATTAACACCTGGAAGGACTGTGAAAACAGGAAGACCGGGTGCAGTCGAAAGTACAGTTTGCGAAACACTGGAACCAGTACCTGGACTTACACCTGCATTCGTTCCCCTGATGGTTAAAGGTTTGTCGATCGTAATAGTGTTAATTTCCGCGTAAAATCCGGCTTGTGGCACGATGATATCATTGGCAGTAGCGCCAACCACTGCATCAGTAATCGTGTTGTAGCTTTGCTGAAACACTCCCGACGAGTTATACCGTAGAACGCGCCCATTATTTGCAGGTGTACCCGTCAATGGGTCGTTGTTCAATATCTGGACTGTAGCGGTGTCAGCTGAACCTACTTGGTAAGGTAGGTCTTCTAATATCTTCACTGTCACCGTTTCTCCAGGTTCATTAATGCCATCAGTAACAGGAGTAACGGTTACGGGGGCGGAAACAGACTGACCAGCTGCAATGGTGACAGTGCCAGTTAAAGCCCCATAGTCTGCGCCGGGGGTTGCTGTACCTGTGGTGGTATACTGGATAGTCAGAGGTTGGGTGATGTCGCCTCCGGTACGAACAAACTGAAATGTACCGTTTCCTTCGCTAAGACCAGGTTCTCCAGCAGTTGGGTCAAGGGCGGCAACGAAAACGACTGGTTTTGCGGGTGGCGGAACGTCGTTATCTAAGATGTTTAGAACTGCGGTATTTTGTGTGCCAACGATTGCGCCGCCTGTGGGGTTAACTAAGGCTAAGTTGACGGTTTCTGTTGGTTCTACTAAGGTATCGTCAACAATCGGAACATTGACCACTTGTGAAGTTACCCCTGGCGCAAAGTTAACTGTGATGGGGGTGTTGTTGTAGTCTGCTGGGGTGGTGGCAGTACCATTGCTGAGGTTAACGGTGGCGGAAACTGCCCCGGAAGTGTCACCACTCCGAACAACGGTAACGGCTAAAATAGGCGTGCCATCTTCGTTAACAACGTATTGTGGGTTGCTAAACTGAAGAGTCGGTGGGTCAATAATATTTAGGACTGCGTTACCTTGTGGCCCGATTACTGCACCTGGGGAAGGGTTAACTAAGGATAAATTGACGGTTTCTGTTGGTTCTGGTATTCCGTCGTTAACTACAGGAACAGTAATTACTTGGGAAGTTTGTCCATCAGCAAAGTTAACGGTGATGGGGGTATTATTGTAGTCGCCTGGTGCAACGGCTGTTCCATTAGTGAGGTTAATGGTAGCGGAAGCTGGCCCTTCTAAGCCACCACTACGAACTACTGTCACTGCTAAGATTGGTGTGCCATCTTCACGAACAGAGAATTGAGGAGCACTAAACTGAATAACAGGTTGATTTACTGTGCTTGTATAGTCGATTTTCTGCACTAGGTAATCGGAACTGTCGGTGATGATTCCGTTGACGACTGGTACAGTACCAGTTGGGTTGGCGTAGGGTCTGGCGGTGAATCTCAGTTCGTCAAAGTCAGCGTTGGAAATTTGAAATTTGTAATCGTAATTTGTGGCATCATCAGCTGTAAATTTTACGCCGATGCCGGAATTGTCGATCGAAGATGCCAGTCCACCACCTACGCGAGTCGCATTGATATCTACAAGTTTCCCATCTTTAAATGCTTGCAGGAAACCAACTTCATCGCCATATTTTTCACCAGATTTAGGTGCAAATAAACTCAGGTCAATTAAGGCGCTTGTAACGCTTTGATTGGGCCCCCATTTAAAGGTTAGCACCTGAGATTCGCCGTTATTTGGGTTATAGTTAATTTCGGCTCGAACTTTAGTCGCGTCGTTCCACCAACCATCGTAAGAGTCGGCAACACCAATGCCAGCAATATTACCAAAAGTGTCGTTACCTGCTTGACCAGTAATAGCGAAATTTAAATTGGAGAGGTTTAGGTCTGGATTTGTTGAGTAATTTAATAATGAAAGATCGGCGGAACCAGTGCTATTAAATGTTGCGGTACTAGTTCCGTTAATTGTAATACCTTGGTTATCAGCAGCTGTTAACCATTCGTTTTGAAATTCAGTTAAACCTGTTGCGTCGTTGGTATAATTAGTCGCTTGTCCTAGTACGCCATTAAGATTAATAAGAGCCATATATTTTCCTCCGATGAGCGAGTGTAAAATGATTGGAGTTCAGAACAAAAGGATTTTTTCTTTAGTCCTTGATGGTAAGCAGGTAATTTCTGCAAAGTAATTCTTCAGCAATGAATAGGTCGCTGCTAAATTAGTCAGTTAATAGGAGATGGTGGAGCTTTGAGTTAGATTTGTGCTTTTAGCTATTCATATTTTTTGTCCAATTTTTAATTCTTAAACCAGTGCAGAATCAATAAATGTGATCTACACATATTTTTCTTATGGGTAATATCTGATCCGGAAACTTTTCTGAGAAATTTCCTATTAATTATCTGCGGGAAAAAGTACCCCAACATTGATTTTTTATAGCACCCCGAAATAAATTGTAAAATTCAGGGATGCGGAGTTGCTGTTTTCCGAGTAATTACTAGTAAGAATAATCAGGTATTATGTAAAATTACAGTATTAGAAGATTTAGGCGGTCGCGAATCTGTAAAAACACCTAAACAATTAATTTTACTGTAGAGACGTTGTTTTTACATTTTCCGGTTGTTTATCTAAAAATTTGTTCAACTAGTCGTTTGGTGACGTATTTGCTAATGATTTAGCTAATGAAATTAGGTGACTTGAGGAGATCCCCCATTATCCCCCTTAGTAAGGGGGACTTAAAATTCAGATTTTTTCTCTCTTTTGCCAAGTCTTGTTCCCCCCTTGGTAAGGGGGGTTAGGGGGGATCAACTTTGATTTGGAGATGCCCCATTATCCCCCTTAAAAAGGGGGACTTAAAATACAGTTTTGTTCCCTCTTTGACAAGGGACTTAAAACTTTTATGCTAAAAAGCCGATCGCACCGGAATCAACTCCGCTTGCTTCTTGTTCCAAGCGATCGAGAATTTCCCTAGTCCGAATTTTCGGATCACCTGTCAAGAAATCACGGTTTTTCAAATCCTACAGCACGAGTTTTAATTTTTTCCACTGTGCGGGGATCTGTTTCAAATGTAACCCAACCCGATCGCTTTGCACCTCTGGGTAAAAATTGAATTTGCAACTCGGCGCTTTCTTCTTCTTTCCCATCCTTTTCCAATACAACTTCTATTTGCACTGTTTCAGCTGTTTGTTCTCCCTTATTTGTCGCTATAACAGGAACTAAAAAATTTTGTCCTTGGGGTTGAATTTTTCCTAGTTGAATTTCAATATTCGGCGGCGCTTCACTGCTAGTTGTAGCATCATAAATTAAATATCCTAAAATACTGACAACCAAAAGTAAACCCAGTGCAAAAATTACCCATTCTAACCAATTTTTTTCTAATTTACTCATTGTAGTAATATCCTCCCCGCCGAAGCGCCCAATGTAGCTGGTAATGCCAAAACTACTGTTTCTGCTAAATTGATAATTGGTGAAAGTCCATCAAAGCGCCCAAAAAACCAGAGAATTGATGCGGAAGCAACTAAGGCTATTGCGTAAGTAACAATAGTACCTGAAACTATAGTAAATAAGCTATAAGAACGAGTAAACTTTTCCGCATCCATGAAGTTACTATAAAACAGAATTACAGCCCCAAATATGATTGAGACTAATGCTAAAGCCAGCAATCTTTCCGAAGTAATCTGTGTGGCGATGACAATTACTTCTTCTGTGGGTGCAACGTTAGCGGCGAATAACACTGCACCGCATAAAGCAATTACAACTTGTCCCCAAAAATCAATATGTTTTTCTGCGGGACTAGGGATACCTGGATTGTTTTGATCGCCGTGCATTCCTGTATCAGGTTGACTGTTGTTGTTATCTCCAAGTTGTGCAGTTCCCACAGCAACTCCGATCGCAACCGTCATGGCTTCAACAATTACTTTTCCAGCAATTTCATTAAACGTCATTTCTGCGGTAATGCGTCCTAATAACCACAAGAAAGCAGCTGCAACAATGATTCCTAATCCCATTTCTTCCACAGAATCAATTACTACTTCTAATGGGCTGGCATCTCTTCTTAAACCTGCGTAGCGATTATACCCAAGTAATAAGGAAAATGTGGCGAGGACATAAAGAAACATCCGCAATGGATCGATAGAAAAACCCGCCCACCAGACTTCCATTGTGTAAAGCAGAGGTAAACTAAACATTACGCCACCTACTACGCCCCGGAAGTATTGTTGAGAAGATTTGGTGAGCGATCGCACCATCTCCTGTTGAGTTTTGTGACGATTTTTATTGGCTTCCGAACTCATTCTCTAAGTAAAATCGTAGATTGTAGTAAGTTATGGTAACTAATTTTGCTTTGACTTTGCCTCTACATATCGAAGTAACGTTAGGAGAAGATCCCAACAATTTCTAAAACTCAGATCTTGCAGCAGGGGAGGTAGAACCTGGTTACAAAAAATCTCTTTCCCCCACCTCCCCATC
>NZ_JADEWG010000309.1 GCF_015207735.1 [Phormidium] sp. LEGE 05292 | reverse complement strand
CTCCCCATCTCCCCATCTCCCCATCTCCCCATTTCCTCTGCTCCCTGCTTAAAAGATTAACAGCTAATCAAGGAGAAGGTTTAGCTGTGGGAGTTGGTTGTGGTGTCGGGGTGACTGGGGTAGAAGTTGCTGCTGGTGTTGTTGCTTGGGGTGTGGGTTGTGGTGTTGGGGTGACTGGAGTAGAAGTTGCTTGGGGTGTGGGTTGTGGTGTTGGGGTGACTGTGGGTGCAGCTTGGGGTGTGGGACTTGCTGTGGGTGATGTGGTGGGTGTGGGAGTTTGAACTGGGGCGACAGTAGGAGCGGGGGCTTGTTTTTCTCCTAAAATACTACGATTACCAGTGTCATAAAAACCTGCGATACAAGCAATCATTAAAGTTGCTAAAGTACCGACAAATAAGGCTTTCCAACCTAATTGAGAAATGTCTTTTCTGCGCGAGGGTGCTAAAGCGATCGTACCACCGACGAAGATGCCAACGGAAGCAATGTGAGCAAAACCAGAAAGGGCGTAACTGACAATTAACACTGTGCGATCGCTCACCTTTCCTTCTGCTGCTGCTTGTGCTAAAGCTTGATAAGGTGGAATTGCTGTTTCTAAAAGTCTGCGTCCAATAATTACCGAAGCTGTCCAAGTTTCATCAAAGGAAATTCCAGTTAATAATGTCAATGGATAAAACAGAACTCCTAGAATAGTTTGTAAAGTCTTAGCACCTAATACTTGATTAGTTAATGAAACTAATCCCAGAATTAAAATTAATACCGCAGCAATGGAAACAGCCATTTTTACCCCATCAAGTGCGCCCAAAATTGCTGCATCCATTGGGCTAACTCGTTCAATTGGTTCTCCGCCTACTGTTTCTGTTGGTGCTGCTTCCGGGTCAAATTCTACTTTTTCTTCTACTGGTATTCCCCCTGCTGTTACTGGTACTTGTGTTTCTGGAACTAAGATTTTTGACAGAACAAAACAGGCAGGAATTGCCATGATTGATGCTGATACCAAATGCCCTAAAATGTTGGGAAATACTGGTTTCAGGAAATTGACATAAATTGCTAAGGTTGAGGAGGCAGCTGTGCCAAAACAACAAGATAAAATTGCACAGATTTCACTGCGCGTCATTTTAGCAATAAATGGTTTGACTGCGATCGCTGCTTCTATGCCCACGAAAATGTTAGCCGCACCACTAAGCGATTCTGCGCCGCTTAATCTCATGGTTTTGTAGAATATTTTGGCAAAAACGTTGGTAATTAATTGAATAATTCCTAAGTTGTATAGTAATGCCATTAATCCCGAAAAGAAAATCACCGCAGGTAAGGCACGAAAAGCAAAAATATAACCTAAATTCACATCTGCTGGTTTTCCTGGTATAGGAACAATGTTTTTGCCAAAGACAAAGTTTGCCCCCACATCTGCTGCTAAAAATACGCTGTCTAGTAAACTACTAAATATTTCTAAAGCTGTTCTAGTCAGAGGAAATTGAAATACTAAAAATCCCAAAACTAATTGTAAGAGTATGCCACCAATAATGACTCGCCAAGGGATAACTTTACGATGTTCGGAAAAGACCCAAGCGACTATACACAATCCGAATATTCCCAAAAAGGAAATTAAGTTTAGGTAAGACATAAATTAACTCCGTTGTTCATAATAATTCAGGGTGATAAATTCCACTAGACAGGAATTCAGGAGTTCATCAGAAAGATTGTCTTATTAGAGGGTACAACATGAGATAGGTAAGAAGATGAGAAAAATTATACTCTTTAATTTTTTAGTCAGGAAATACAAAAAAGGGTATGATTGATAGATTTGTTATTTAACTATGATAAAATTCTTAGCTAATTTACCCTATCTGGGAAAATTTTCGCTTAAATCTTGTAAACTAGGATTTGGCTCTTTTACTGGCAAGGCAATATTCAGTAGCACATCTAGTCTACTAAAGTTGATAATGGGCGATAAAACCCTAGATATATGAAACATGGAAGCTTTTGCCCCTGTTCCGCCTGAATGGATTGAAAAAGCGACTCACGCACAAAATTTCTGTTGTCCGACTTGTCAAGGTACCAGTATGGAAGCCCAACGAGTTTGGATAAATCGTCGATCGCCTGTGTACACTGAAGACTATCGGAAAAAATGGCAGGAGTTTTATTACTGCCGTTGTGGTACTGTTTGGTGGGCTTGGAGTACAGAACGTCCACCTTCAGAATTTGCAAATCGCGATCGGATCGATCTCCCAGAATAATAGATCCCCGACTTCTTGAAGAAGTCGGGGATCTATTATTCTGGGGTATACTTTCAAAGTCATTCAAAAATTTAATAGCATCAATTTCACTAGTAAAAGTCGGCTCTCCCGTACCTGTGGGGATAAGTAAATCTTATTTAAATAAACAAGCTAACAGCTTTTCTCGCAAAGATTCAAAGCTTTTAAAGCCATAGCTTTGTCGAATAATGAGCTTAATTCTATTATTAA
>NZ_JADEWG010000308.1 GCF_015207735.1 [Phormidium] sp. LEGE 05292 | reverse complement strand
GGGGACAAGGGGACAAGGGGACAAGGGGAATTCTTACCTTTTACCTTCTGCCTTCTTTCCTTCTGCCTTCTGCCTTCTGCCTTCTCTTAAACTATTGCTTTGAGATCTTGGGCAACTTCGTTAAGTTTTTGAACGCCAACTTTAGTTTGGGTAATGCCGCAGGCGGTTTGTGATGCACCTTGATTAATGGTGTTCATAGCATCGGCTACTTGTTCAATGGCGATCGCTTGTTGTTTAGCATTAAGCGAAATTTGTTGGGAACCAACAACAATATCATTAATTGCCGTTAGAGAATTTTGTTGTTTACTCAAAACAACTTCATTGATTGCATGAGTTACTTCGGTAAAAGCTGTTGCTGTATCTTGAGAAAGTTTGATGCCTTCTTCTGCGGTTTTTCTTCCTTCATCAGTTGCAATAACTGTAGAATCAATTGACGATTTAATACCCAAAATTAAAGCGTTAATTTTTTGCGCTGATTGTTTACATTGATCTGCCAATTTACGAATTTCAGTAGCAACCACACCAAATCCTCTGCCATGTTCCCCTGCACGCACAGCTTCTATGGCTGCATTCAAAGCTAACAGATTTGTTTGGCTAGCTAAGTCACTGACAATATTAATAATGCTACCAATTTGATTTGTTTGTTCAGTTAATTGTGAGGTTTGTTGTCCGATTAATCCTACTTTTTCTTTAAGTGTAGACATTCCGACCAAAGTTCGTTCTACTGTCTGTGTTCCTCGTTCTGCTAAATCTAATACTTGACGCGATCCATCTGCGGATGATTCTGCTAAAGCTAATACTTGGCGAGCATTTTCCGCTGCTGATTCGGCTTGTTCTGCGGAAACTCTAGATGATGTACCTAACTCTGTCATGGTTGCAGTAGTTTGATTTACGGAAGCGGCTTGTTGGGTAGCAACTCGTTCTTGTTGCTCAATTGTAGCGGCAATTTCCGATGTAGAAGTGGTGATAGAATTAACAATTGAATTAATAGACTTAGTGGTACGATTGGCGATGACAACTGCGATCGCACTTACTATGAAAGCCGTAATTACACTACCAATTAACAGAGTCATTAGTAATTCTCTTTGATGCCGGAAAGCAACTGCTGTGTCGTTGTCAATCAAGATTAACCAGTTTAGATTAGGCATACCTGTTAATGTAGGAGTTGTAGAAAAGGCTAATACTTTATCGGTTTTATCAATTGCCGAATAAGCAATTTCTACATCTGCTAGTTTGTTTGCTTGAAGTTTCTTTAACTCAGGATATTCTGTATATATATCCTGACCTATATCTTTTTTATTTGGGGATACGAATGTTTTGCCTAAAGGATCGATTATATGAATTTGCTGTTCTCGATCGTCAAAACTTCTAATCCGTTCTTGAATATAATTTAGCGGTAATCGCGATCGGGCTATGCCAATAGTTTTCCCGGTTACAGCATCTTTAACTGGTGCTACTAAATAAATCACTAGTTCATTAATAGATGGAGAAATTTCTGGATTACTAACAAAGGGCTGATTTTGGTTGAGTGCTTGTTGAAAGTAATCTCGATCTTTGGGATTTTGGACAACCGCTCCTCTAGATTTAACGCTTACGCTGCCATCCAAATTAAAGATAGTAATATTATCGTAAATACCGTAAGCTTTTAGATAACTATTCAGTGTATCTTCTTTTTGTGCCTGGGAAACAATCTGACTAAGTTTTGGATCGTTGATAATAGCTAAGTTAGCTACTGTTTGAATATCTCCATAACGTTCAAACATGAAACGGCTGAGTTTATCCGCAACTTCTACTGCGTATGCTTTTTGATATTGCATTACGTCTTGGGTAATGGAATTATTGGCAAAGTAATAAGCTACAGTACCAATTAAGAGTACTGGGACTGTGCTCAATGCGATCGCAAAGCCAATAGCTTTATTTCGTAACGATAGATTTTGAAACATTATTTTTTTAGAGATAACGTTAACCGTATTGAGTGATAGGTAAGTTGTAGTGCACTATACCGATTTTAGATTTTATAATTTTTCTTCGTATTAATAAATATTAATTAAAAGTACTTTCCCAGTAACGTTAAAGCTTTCTTCATAATAATTGTTACAAATCTAGTTATGTATATAGACTTCAACACAAACTAGTAAGGCTCGATACTCCCTTCGTCCAGTTGAAACATCTTGCAGCAGAGGAGGTAGAACCTCCGAAAGTCTCGTTCCCAGGTTGAAACAGGGAAGGAAAAACCGAGGCTCTGCCTCTTAGAACCGTGACGCAAAAATTCTTCATTTAAAGCATAAAAATTTTTCCTTAAACCACTTTACAAACCGAAACAAATGGCTTAATGTATATTTAGGCGGGCAAACAAACCGCCCTGAACCTAGAAAAATAAATCATCGCAATTATCCAACAATGACCACAACCATTCAACGTAGCTCTAGCGCCAACGTTTGGGAACGGTTCTGCAACTGGATCACTTCTAC
>NZ_JADEWG010000043.1 GCF_015207735.1 [Phormidium] sp. LEGE 05292 | reverse complement strand
CCCCATCTCCCCTGCCTCAGCGCCACTTCAGGAAACTCGATAACCAAAAAGGCTCTTTAGCAGAACTGGGTTGAGGGTAGCCGCCTCGCAATAATGTCCAAGTAATACTATTGACGATGCCGTTATCTTTTAATTTATGCTTTTGTTGAAAGTCCTTAATAGCTAACTTAGTCTTTTGGTCAAAGATTCCAGTTCGGTTGATCTCATAACCATTGACTTGCAACAATCCTTGTAATTCATATACATCATTACCACTGTATCTCTGTCGCAGGATACGAGTTCCTGGTTTCACTGTAGATTTTAATGCAGCCCAGGTTTGTGACCCAACTACACCATTAATTCTTAAACCATGTTTTTTTTGGAATGACCTGACAGCAGCTTCTGTAATGCTACCAAAATCTCCATCAATCATCCTAATAGTGTAACCGTGAGCACGTAACAGACCTTGCAACTCCGCTACCGCCGGGTCAAAATCCCAAGGATGTAGTTCTTTTCCGGTAAACGCCGCATCACAGGCGGTATCTGTAATTTTCTGGTTCAAATTCATTGTAGTCACCTCCGCCGTAGGTTTTTACTTCATGTTTGTTTAGTAGCATAAGGCTGAGAACAGGATATATTCCGTTGTGTTGTTAAAATTTTTCCTGGAAAAAGCCTCTATCTCTGGAGAGAAAAGCGCGGCTTTCTATATTTACTTTAGTAGTTTTGCCAAGCAAATACCAGCTTTAACAAACAAAATTTTGGTAGCTATAACAAAAGACAGTAGCATTATCTGCCACTGTCTCTTGCTTTCTCTCTCTAAGTACCGCTAGCATCTCCAAACAAACTTTTTGCCAAACAGTTACCAGGAATTTCTTCTATCATTGCCTTCATCTTCGTAGTAGTCTTCGTTACCGGAAGCACCACCGCGAGACATTACCTCATCATTGGGATTGTTATATGGGTAGCCAGCAGAAGGCTCGACCATATAACCACTGCTAGACATTCCTTGATCGGCGGGATCGCCGTAGGGGTCTTCACTTGCCGGACGCACGTTACCAAACATTCCTTGATCGGCGGGATCGCCGTAGGGGTCTTCACTTGCCGGACGCACGTCACCTGACATTCCTTGATCGGCGGGATCGCCGTAGGGGTCTTCACTTGCCGGACGCACGTCACCTGACATTCCTACATCTGCTGGGTCGCCATAAGGGTCTTGGCTCGCTGGATGTACTTGTTCATCCTCTTGGTCATTATTGGAGCCAAAAGCGATTTCGCCGATTTTTCTGAAAAATCCATCAACCATGATTCATTCTCCTAAATTATGAATGTTTTTTACACTTTTGCGGTTGCTATATCTTCGCTGAATAATAATGCTGAAAAGTCTGACAAAACCAGCTATTGTACTGGAGCTAAGTCTGTAAGATCTCTGCCTGTGGTTCTTCCGTTGTAACCTTGGAAGTCTTGGTATTGTCGGGCTTGTTCTTCTGGAACTCTGATTCCTCCAGGTGGAGGTGTTACCCACTGAGCACGACCTGCTGCATCACGATAGTAAACACGCCCGTTTTTGGAAAGATAATATTTGCCTGTTGCCCCTTGCTCTTGTTTGTTCTTGTGTTGGTTGTACAGATAATAAAGTGCGGCTGCACCAGCCAAAATTGCTACTTTTTGTCCGGTTGATAGTCCTTGACGGGCTTGGGGTCTAGGTGGATACGTATTTCTATTAGCTGTATTTTGTGCTGTGGGACGATTATCGTAAACGGGGGGTTGGTTAGCTGTATTTGAGCTTCCGCAAGCAACAAAAAGGGGTGCGCTTAAGCTGGTTGTGAGCAACAATGCTACTGTTTGTGTAAGTTTTCTCCCTTTCAAAAGTATTTTATCCATTTATGTTTCCTGGTATTTATGGCAAAGAAGTTATGCTGGATGCTGGGTTTTGTAATTTTGCTTTATTATTACCAATAACTTTTTTGACTTTTAATTATGTGATTTGCTGACAAACTAAGGTTTGCAGATACTCGAATTTAGCCTTGCAAGTTATTGGGTTTGACTTATTATTGCTGGCTATCCCAAATGGGTTCCTCCAACTAGGGATAGAATCATAGGTCATCCTGAAGAATGACCTGGTTTTGATTTGCCTAAATGTAATGCACGAAACAGTTAATGGTTTTGTATAGATTACCTCAAGTTGCTACTTACTAACGTGGTGATAGGTAGTGGGTAGTGGGTAGTAGGTAGTAGGAATCCCATTACCCATTACCTACTACCTACTACCAACCTCAATTTAATAATTAGCAACTTGCGTTAGATTACCTAAATGTTTGCTACAGATGCTTGGGAGGGGCGGGTTTTGATTTCAATTTTATTGCTGGGTATTCCAACCTGTTGGCTAAACCCGCCCCTACACCTTATTGATCGATCGCTATCACTTGGTCAGACAAGCAAGGGGAAAGAGAAGATATTCTAAGAAGAATAGTTTCCAGATAAATTGATAAAATTTGGCTAGGAAAATTTTATCTTGTAAATCTACTTGTTGACTCTGCCACCACAGTATTCCTAGTGCGAATAGGTGTGTGATGACTAGGAATATTGTATTCACTGAAGGTAGCCAGAAGATTCCCGCAATTACCATGCCTAAGTAGCAGGTTGTTAGTAGCCAGAGTGAGAGGTTAAAGACGGTTTTTTGTCCTAGTTGAATGGTGAAGGTGGTAATGTTGTATTGTTTGTCGCCTTCGAGGTCGGGTATGTCTTTAAAGATGGCGATCGCGATCGTAAAGACTAAAATAAATAAGGTTAATGCCCACACTTCTGGGGGAATTAGTTGATTAGCTCCCAACACCCAACGAAAATGCAAAAATAGTCCTAAGTTGACGATCGCTCCCCGCACTGTAAAAATACAAATTGCTGCCCAAAAGGGAAACCGCTTTAAGCGAATCGGCGGTAAGGAATAAGCTGTGCCAATGGCTAAACTAATTCCCACCATTCCCAGGAGAAATGGCCCCATTAACCCAGCTATTAATAAGGCTGATATTCCTGAAATGGTAATAATTAATTTGGCTTGTTTAGGAGTAAATTCTCCGGCGGCTAAGGGCAAGTGCGGTTTATTAATTTGGTCAATTTCTATGTCTTCTATTTGGTTTAATCCGACTATGTAAATGTTGCCTGCAAGACAAGCAACCCAAGCGCCTAACAATTGCCAAAGCAGTGATAAATTAATGTTGTGATTTACGGATGCGATCGCCAATAAATACAGCCCTATTACACTGCAAGTAGTACCAATGACAGTGTGAGGACGGGAAAATTTCCAATAGGGATAAAACCAATGTTTTGCAGGCTGTTTGCTTGGAGAATCTACCGCAGTAGTGGGAAATGAATAAGTCTTTTGCCGAGTTTCTTTCATTTTTTTGAACCACGAAGACGCGAAGGACACGAAGAAAGAAGAAGAAAGAGGTGTAAGAAGATAGAAGGGGTAGCTAACCGGGTTTCACAGCAGTAGAGACGTTTCATGAAACGTCTCTACAAGTTGTAGATTTTGATTATTTGTTGCCACAAAGCAAGCCGAATCTAATTAATCCGCTTTCATATCCGCGTTGCATTAATCCCAGGGACATTGCGCCTTGAATAGTAGTCCAACCGGAGAATAGCAAACCGATTATGGCTTCTAAATTAAAAGCTGATTCAATGACGACATTCCAAAAAGGTGCGACTGCTTTTGACCAATCTGCGGTGCGGATGTTTTGGAAAGATAGGTTTTTGGCGATCGCTTCATATTCTGGCAAAGAAATCACAAACGGTAAACAATAAACCCGATAAATTTCCGCCAAATGATGTAGTTCATCAGGTGTTAATGGCGTATTCGGCGACTTAGTTGGACGATGGCACCAAGTAGCCATTAAAAAAGTTCCTCCTGGTTTTAATACCCGATAACATTCTCGTAAAAATTGCTCTTTATCTGCCATGTGTTCGCCACTTTCCATTGACCAAACAAAGTCAAAAGAAGCATCAGAAAAAGGCATTTGTAAAGCATCTGCGACCAAAAATTGAGTTTTTTCACTCATTCCGGCTGTCGCCGCCCGCTCTGTCGCCCTAGCCGCCTGTACGGGGCTCAGGGTAATTCCCGTAGCCGTAGCCTTGTATTTTTGCGCCAAATATAACGAACTACCGCCAATTCCACAACCCACATCCAGAATCTTCTCAGCTTGCTGTATTCCCGACCATTTTAAGAGTTCTTCAATCAAATCAATTTGCGCCTGACGACGTTCCTTTTTGATGTTTCCTTCAGCACCGTAGTAACCGTGGTGCATGTGTTCGCCCCACACTTTTTCCCAAAGTCCAGAGGAAGCGTCGTAAAAGTCCTGAATTCTTTGATTTAGGGTAGATGGCATAACCAATATCTCTGTGTTAAGTTCTGTAACATTTACAATTAGCCTAACAGAGGAGGTGATTTGATTTTTAATTTTTGATTTTTAATTTTCGATTTAAAGTGCTCAGAAAGCAGTAAGCTGCAAAAAGACTACTATGTAAATTTTCGATGACCATATCTAGAACTATTTGTTTAGGTTTTCTCGCTGTAATCACTGTCGGCGCTCTCCTATTAATGATGCCTTTCTCGACTAGCAGTGGGAATTGGAATGACCCGATTGTGGCATTGTTTACATCAACTTCTGCGGTTTGTGTGACTGGGCTATCAGTGGTAGATCCTGGAACTTATTTTTCTTTTTGGGGAGAGTTATTTATGGTTGCCCTTGTCCAAATTGGGGGACTGGGGTATATGACAACAACAACTTTTTTAATTTTGTTAGTGGGACGTAGGTTTGATTTACGGCATAAAATGGCGATTCAACAAGCTTTGGATCGACCAGGATTGCAAGAAGCTCCCCAATTAATTCGCTCAGTTATCGCTACTACGATGATTTTTGAAATTACAGGGATTTTCTTATTAATGCCTGTATTCGCTCCCAAATACGGGCTAAGTCAAGGTTTGTGGTTGTCAATTTTTCACAGTGTTAATTCTTGGAATAATGCTGGTTTTAGTTTGTTTCAGGATAACTTCATTGGCTATCAATCATCGATTTTGTTAATTGCTGTAGTAACGGGGTTGATTATTTTTGGCGGAATTGGCTATGGGGTTATTTTTGAGATGTTTTTGTGGTTGCGCGATCGCATCCAACGCAAAAAAGCCTGTGTCAGATTCTCTTTAAATTTTAAAGTTGCGACTAGCACAACAATCATACTTTTAGTATTTGGCACAATTGCTTTCTTTTTTATCGAATGGAGGAATCCAGAAACCTTTGGGCTGATGAATTTTGGTGAAAAAGTACTCAATGCTTGGTTTCAATCTGTGACTCCCAGAACTGCTGGATTTAATACTATTGATATCGGAAAAATGACCACAGCCGGGTTATTTTTAACTATTGCTTTGATGTTTATGGGTGCTAGTCCGGGAGGTACAGGTGGCGGGATAAAAACTACAACTGTGCGCGTTCTCACTAGTGCGACAAAAGCAATTTTACAAGGGCAAGAAGAAGTAACTTTGTATAAACGCGAAGTTGCTATTTCTTTGATTTTAAAAGCGGTTGGTGTGCTGATTGGTTCAGTTGCTACTGTGTTACTTTCGACAATTTTGATTTCCCTCACAGATCCAAAATTAGACTTTCTTCAAATTCTATTTGAAGTTGTTTCAGCTTTTGGTACAGTCGGTCTTTCCACAGGAATTACTGCTAAACTTTCAGTAGTAGGAAAGTTACTGATAATTTCCACTATGTACATCGGTCGGGTAGGAGTTTTACTATTTATGGCAGCGATTTTAGGAGATCCTCGTCCTAAGTCAGTGCATTACCCAGAAGAAAATCTTTTAGTGGGATAATGTTTTTTTGTCCATACTTGGTTACTCTAAAAAGTAATAGTCACTAATTCAAATTCACAATAACTTATGAGTCTTTCATCATTGAATTTTTTCCGCAGTTTGCGTAAAGGAAATAGCCAGTTTGCTGTAATTGGATTAGGTCGTTTTGGTAGGGCTGTCTGCTCCAGCTTGTATAAAATGGGATATGAAGTAATGGGAACAGACGTAGATGAAAAAAGAGTATCGCAAGCATTAACCGATCAGCTACTGTCTCATGCGGTGCAGCTAGATTCTACTGAAGCTTCAGCACTTAAGGAATCAGGAATTTATGAGTTTGATACTGTGATAGTGGCGATCGGGAATTATCTGGAAGAAAGCATTATTACCACACTTAATTTAAAGGAAGCTGGTGTTCCCCATGTAGTAGCCAAAGCTTCTTCTGAAGTTCATGTGAAGCTCTTAAAAAGAGTTGGTGCAGATCATGTAATTTATCCAGAACATGAAGCTGGTTGTAATTTGGCGCGAGCTTTAACTAAACCAAACATTATCGAAAGATTTGAGCTAGATCCAGAAAATAGTATCATAGAATTGATTATTCCCGATGGGTTTCATGGCAAAACTATTTCCGAATTACAACTACGTAATCGCTACGGGGTAAGTATATTAGCTGTCAGTCAGGATGGCAGGTTTGAAATTAATCCTACTCCCAACAAACGACTAGAAAAGGGTTCAGCAATGGTAGTGATTGGTTCTAATAAAGATATCAATCGCCTACCAATTAACTAATTTTTGCAAAAAAAGGTGGTAGTTTACTTATTTCTGAGTCTGCAATTTTTGTTTAATTTGATTGATTAGTGCAGTCATTTCTGTAGCTTTAGCGGTGTTACCTTGGTCTTCATAAATTTTCCTAGCTTCTCTCAGAGGTGATAAGGCTTGTTCTAACTTACCTTCTTGGTAAAACAGTAGACCTAAATTGTAGTAAGCTACGGGATCTTTTGGCTGATTAGTAATTGCTACTTGGTAAGCGGCGATCGCTTCTGCTGGTCGGTCTTGTCTAACTAAAAGATTCCCCAAACTATTCTGTGCTGTCACTAATTTAGGATCGATAACTGTGACTCTTTGGTAAGTTTCTATCGCTGCATCAATGTTCCCCTGTTGCTCTAAAGCTAAGGCTAAATTTAACAAAGCATTGGTATTTTTGGGATTGACAACTAGTGCTTGACGATAAGCATCAGCTGCGCCATTCCATTGTTTTTGGTCATACAATGCTACTCCCATATTGTAGTAAGCATTAAAATTGCGAGAATTAATGGCAATGGAACGCTGGTAAGCTGCGATCGCTTCATCTAATCTACCTTGGCGATACAAAGCTATACCTAAATTGTAATGAGCTTCGCCTAAAGAAGGATCTAATTCAATAGCTTTGGAAAATTCTGCGATCGCTTCGGCATTCTGACCATTTTGCAAAAACACGCTACCCATATAATGGTAAGCCATCGCAATACTGGGGTCACGTTCCACAGCTTTCTGAAAAGCAGCAAAAGCTCCAACTAAATTTCCCTCTGTGTAATTGCTAACTCCTTGTTGAAAATAACCAGCCGCTTCTAAATCTTGAGTATAAACACCTTCAATTAGTTGTTTTGTTCTTGGCAAACTAATAGCTGGGTTCGCCACTGCAATAGGTGTGAAAAGCACACTGGTAATAATAACAAGTAGATGACGATAAAAGATCTGTTTCAACATGGGCGGCTGATGAGAGAATTATAGTTGAGCGTGGACAAAATAGGTTAATGATAGGTTAACTAACCACTAAATATTAATTAATACAAGCTTCTGGCAAAATCAACATAGCATCACCAAAAGAATAAAAGCGGTAATTTTGCGCGATCGCATCTGCATACAAAGACAACAAACGTTTCCGTCCCACCAAAGCACTAACCAGCATCATTAAACTAGAACGTGGTAAATGAAAATTAGTAATCAAACCCTCTACCACGCGCCAATTATAACCGGGATAAATAAACAATTCAGTTTGACCACAAAAAGGTCGTAATTCTCCATCTTGCGCTGCTCCTTCTAAAGAACGTACCGCTGTCGTTCCCACCGCAATAATTCTACCCCCTTTAGCCTTAGTCTCCTGAATTTTTGCCACTGTAGCCTCTGGAATTTCCACCCATTCTCCGTGCATTTGGTGATCGGTAATTTTTTGGGCCTCCACAGGTCGAAATGTACCTACTCCAATATGCAGCGTCACAAAAGTTTGTTCAATTCCTTTAGCTGTTAATTTCTCCAATAACTCAGGAGTAAAGTGTAACCCAGCTGTTGGCGCTGCTACTGAGCCCGGAGTATGTGCATAAACAGTTTGATATTGTTCTGGAAGAGATTGTGAGTCTTTAATATAAGGAGGTAAAGGTACATGACCAAACCGATCTAAAATTTGAATTAATGATTTTCCTTCCGGTAATCCAAATTGCAAAATTCGTCCTCCTGTGGCTTCATCCTTTTCTAAAATTTTTGCACTTAAAATAGAATTTGACTCTTCATCTAAATATTTTTTATTTTTAAAATAAATTTCTGCTCCTGGTAATAAGCGTCTACCTGGTTTTACCAAAGCTAACCAACAATTATTCTTTTGCTCTTGGAGTAGCAAAACTTCTACAGGTGCGCCAGTAGATTTATGTCCGTAGAGTCTAGCAGGAATCACACGAGTGTTATTCATTACCAGCAAATCTCCCGGTTTGAGCAATTCAACTACATCCCGAAATACTCGATCGCTGTGTTTTGTGGGGGAATTAATTACCAACAAGCGAGCACTATCTCTCGGTGTTACTGGATTTTGAGCGATGCGCTCTTCAGGAAGTTGATAGTCGTAAGCAGATAATAAGAGGTCTTCGTTGCTTTCCCCAACAGGACTAGAAGATAACATAGATGGAGATTTTGGCTGGTTCATACTTGATTCAGTTCAGATATAGATCTTAATTTAACGCGCTCAAATCACTTTTCTTTTACATAATTGAAAAAAGATTGAATTTTCTCCAGTAGTATGAGATATTCATGATATGTCATCATTAAATTAATTGTGCTATTAATTTAAATTATTTGAATCAGAGTGAGAGTAATAGTCACTATATTTCTATAGTTTTGTAAACTTTTTCTGCAAACTTGCTATACTTGATTTTATTATCTTAATAAATCCGCCAAAACTAACAGATAATTGGGTAAAACTACCCAAGTAAAATTGGGGGATTCACCCCAGTTTAAATGCTTCTTTTTTAGTAACAATATAAGGTGTAGCATTTGCTTTGCCCCAAGCACCCCTTATGGATTACCTGTACTTCTTAGCTAACGCCAGTCTTACCCAAAGAGTAGTTGAGTTTTTACACAAAAATAACCAACTTCCCCTGTACTCTGTAACCGTTCTGCACCAAATTGACGGTTGGGTAATTAAAGTAAAAATGAGTAAGGCACTAGACTCTTATCTAGATGGCAACTTTAGAGCTTATCTCAGTGAATTAGGCATTCCTTACCAACCCGAAGTGCGGGTGAAAATGGCGCTTTGGAGTTTGGATGCTGGTGAACCACCGATCGAAGTAATGCGCCGTTACCAAGTAGCAATTGTGTCTCATGGTAGACCAGACAAAGAAGAAATTGAGACATTCCGTAAGCAATTTGTCAATGGGTTAGGATATTGCCCTGAAACTTTGGCTTAACCCTAAATACTGTATGTGATTTGTCATCAATCAGATGTGAGAGATGAAAGATGTAAAAAATACTACTTTTGATCGATGACAAATTAGAAATCAAAGTTTATGGCTGACTCAATGTAGTGTTGTAAAACGAGTTGATATTCCGCAATATATAGAGTTGACTGTTGAATGAAGTCATCTGTATTTTTTAAGGGGCTAATGTAGGAATAATTACTAGGAACACTACGGTTATAATTGCTGTCTTGAGCTAAGTTATTTTTTACCTTTTGCCAAGTAACTAAAGCTACATCAAATCTACAGATTTTTTCAGAACAATTTTCTGAAGCCAGAAATAATTGTGCTGTTTGCCAAAGTCTAGTTTGTTTTTGGGGAGTAATCGATAATAAACCATCGCCATCCCAATTTCTGCGACTCCGAGTTTTGACTTCGACAAACAGCAGTAAATTTGACTGGTTTTCGGCAATGATGTCTAACTCTCCCCAACGACACCGCCAGCGACGATGCAGAACATTCCAATCTTGTTCCTGCAACCATTGTGCAACTAGGTCTTCTCCTAATGCACCGAAATCGGGATAATTAGATACTGAACGATTCGCCATTTACTGTAAGCAGCATGAATTTTCGACTAGACAATCGGATTTCCAGGATATTACTCAGTTTATGGCTCTGGGCAGTAATTTGCTTAGTAGCTTTTGTGGGAACTTCCACCCCAGTTTTAGCATTGGATTATAACAATGAGGCTCTGGTGGGTGCAGATTTCTCTAATCGGGTGTTAACTGATTCTAGCTTTACTAAAGCAAATCTCCGCAGTAGCGATTTTAGCCATGCAGATTTGCGGGGAGTAAGTCTTTATGGGGCTAATTTCTTATACGCTAATTTGGAAGGTGCTAATCTTTCCTATTCAACGATCGCAACTGCTCGTTTTACCAAAGCTAATTTGAAGGATGCAATTTTAGAAGGCGCTTTTGCTTTCAATGCCAAGTTTGAAGGCGCAAATATTGAAGGCGCTGATTTCACGGATGTTTTATTCCGGGACGATCAGCTAGAATTCCTTTGTAAAATTGCTACAGGTACTAATTCTGTGACAGGGCGTGATACTCGCGAAACTTTAATGTGTCCTTAAACGATGTTTGCCAAGATTCAGGCGGTTAAAACCGCGACTATACAAACCAAGTCCGCCTGCGCGGACTTCTCAGAATAGTTGAAAACATCCTCTTAAAGTTGCAATAAATCGGAGATGGAAACTTGGCATTGTTGCTCTAATTCCATACTCCGTTGTTTATAGTGTATGAATTCTTGGTAATATTTTTGCTGCATTTCTGGTTCTGTAGAACTATCGGTTTTTTCTAAGAGTGCTAAAAATTGGCGCGATTGTTTTTCGCACATAATTTGTTCCATGCGTGCGATCGCAGCTTTGATTAATTCCCCCGCTCGATAAAGGTTCGCTTCTGCCATTTCATCTAAAATAAATAGACGGGAAACTTGCGCCATTTCTTTGGGAAATTCTACTGCTTTATCGTGCAGTTTGGAAATAAGATTTTCTGAACTTAAACTAATATCAATTTCGCGAATTTGTTGCCATAAAAACCGATGATGGGAAAAGCTAAATTCTAGTTCGTGGGTTTCTAAACCATCAATGATATCTTGGCGATATTCGGGACAGTGAACATAAAGACGCAACAATAAAGCTTCAGCGATTTTTAATAAGTCGTCTCTTTGGGTTGTAACTACTTTTTCTGCTTCAGCAGTTTGCTGTTTAACAATGCGAAGTTGGGGTTTTGCTTGGGGATAATTACGCTTAACTAAGTTCTCTATCAATAATGGCATTTGGAGAGATTGATTTTCTCGACTTAGTGCTTTCCAGTGCTGAACAACTTTGTTGAGGAGGTTTTGAGAAATTAAGGGGATTTGCCGGGAATCACCTCTGCTCAAGCTTTCGGCGCATTGATTAATATAATGAGTTAGCTGATTATCGTCGATGATGTTACCGAGAATTTTCACCATTTCTTCGGCAACTTGCTGATATTGATTTGCTTGTCTTAGGTCTTTACCTTCTAACAATTGTTCAATTTGCCAAGCTAACCACAAAGGCGCTTCATTTAATAAATTTTGATATTGTTCGGCGGAATAAGTTCTTAAATATTCATCGGCATCTTTGCCGTTAGGAAGGTTGAGAATGCGTAGTTGAATTTCTCCACGATAAGCTAAGTTGGCGATTTCTCCAATTGCTCTTTTTGCTGCGGTATTACCAGCTTTGTCAGCATCGAAATTTAATACTAATTGTTTGGATTCGTTGTAGCGTAAAAGTAGTTTTACTTGGTCTAAACTTAAGGCTGTTCCTAAAGAGGCGACGGCGTTAGTAATTCCGGCTGCGTGAAGTGCGATCGCATCAAAATACCCTTCCACTACAACTGCTAAATCTTGCTTAGAAATGGCATCTTTTGCCTGATTCAAAGCAAATAAAGTTTTGCCTTTATTAAATAGTTGAGTTTCGGGAGAGTTGAGATATTTTGGTTGTTCGTCAGCGAGAGTTCTGCCACCAAAACCGATAACTCTACCTTGCAGATCGTGAATGGGAATAATTAGGCGATCGCGAAAATAATCATAATAGCTGATTTGCGATTCCTTACGCCGACGAATCAATCCCGCTTGTTCTACTAATGGAACAGAAAAACCCTTTTGTTCCACCAAATATCGATAAAGAGTTTCCCAACCGACAGGCGCATAACCTAACTGAAACTTTTGAATTGTTTCGTCGTTTAACTGTCGTTCCGATCGCAAATATTCTAAAGCTGCTTTTCCTGAAGGTTGATACAAAGCGTGTTGATAAAACGCTGCTGTTACTGCCAAAATTTCAAATAATTGTTCTCTTAAAGTTAGTTGGCGTTGCAGTTCTTGACGTTGTTCTGGTTCCAATGTTTGCACTGGTATGGAATAGCGTCGCGCCAAATTTAATACTACATCAGCAAAAGATTGTTTTTCTAGTTCCATGAGGAACGTAATTACATTTCCCCCAGCTTGACAACCGAAGCAATAATACATTTGCTTGTGTGGACTGACACTAAAACTGGGAGATTTTTCATCATGAAAAGGACATAAACCTTGGAAATCTTTGCCTCGTTTGCGTAAAACGACTTTTTCCGAGATGACTTCTACGATATCAGCCCGTTGTTTAACTTGTTCGATCGTGTCGGGATGCAGGCGAGGTATTTGCATCGGTGGTTGATATTTTGCGATCGCAGCGGCGATAAAGACTTAGCCATTCCATTATAGGCTACCCAAATCCCCGACTTCTTGAAGAAGTCTGGGATCTGCGATACGCGATCGCACCTACTGCAATACTTAAGCAATATTACTGAAAAGATTAATAATTGTCTCACAGGTGACTAAAAAAAGGGTAATTGCACTATATATTTAATATGGATAGGTAAATTTTAGGAAAATTTTCCTGAATACAGATGGTATGGGATGTATCTACAGATTACATAAGTCAGAGAAAAAAATTAATCCGACCGATCGATAAGTGAGAGTAGGGCAAAGTTGAATTAGAGACTCAATAATCTTACGATCCGATCGGTTTCCAATTCCAGGTAACACTGTCAGAGGAATCAGAGATTTATCCTCTGGAACAGTGAAATTCTTACTTTTTTTCAGTCTAGTTTCCCTGTTGTATAGAACTAAAAAATTGGCGAGGTTGAATTATGGAACTGCTAGCTTATATCTACATGACTTTGGCTCAAAAACCAGAATTACAAAAAGCCTCTAAATCTGGTAATTTGGAGAAAAAAGAAAGCCAAGAATTTTTTCAATATATAGCTGTTGGATTATAGCAAAGCATTGTTTGATAATGATTCTCGGAAATTTGAAGGTATTTCCGGGAATCATTTTTGCTGGAATATTTACTTTATTTTATTTCCTTGTTCCTTAAAGCCAGCAACTATATATTTCATGAGTATGAGAATTGCGATAAAACTAATAGAACTTACGCACGAAGAGGCTAGAAAGCTGGTTTCTGCGTAGATCTCTCGTTGCCAAACCCACGATTTTTCCTAGAAACTGGGTTTTTTGCGTAAGTCCTAAAAATTATATATATGCTTCATAAGTTAACTGAGATCTTGCACTCCTGAGCAGAGCCTCCATTCTTCGTTCCCAGGTTGAACCTGGGAACGAGGATATGTGAGGTGGAACCTCCTTCAATACTGCTCGGTTAAGAGTAGGGGCGAAGCATTCGGGCGACAATTTATGACTCAAACCCTATATTTTCTGTCCGAATGCTTCGCCCCTACAAAGGGAAAAAATGCTTAACCGAGCAGTATTGGAACCTCCTTACTCTGCAAGATCTGAGTTAACCGATTTTCCAAACTAGCATACTGATCCGGAATTTTATTCTTCTAATTGGTATTACCCTATATGCAATAAAGCAATCACTAAAACTTGGATAATAGAGAGCATCATGAAAGTAGAAAAATATAACTTTTTGTGCTTTTAAAGACTATTTTGACTGAGCTTTCTATTTTATTAATGCTAGGTGCATCACTACCCAATTTGCAGAGTTACTGCATCTACTCGTAATTGATTGCTTCCTAGCTTGTGACTGAAATCCATTTGTTGATGAACCATTTTACAGATGAATTTGCCTAACTAAAGTACGATCGAAGTTCCCAAAATGCGTTTGATACTCAATCAGTAAAACGCTGTTGAAGATTCTCCGTTAGGTGATTCGTCTCACCTGCAACTTTTTCTAACTTGATCCAGCACGAACAGTAACCAAATAGTGATTGCTATCCCATGAATGAATTAGTTAGCACCGTAAATCAAGTACTCGATCAGAGATTTCCAGAATACAACCGAATGTTGCTAAACTTGCTGAAAATGGATACCCAAATGATTGTCAGCATAGCTAATAAGACAAACCATAAAGATGAAAAGGTGAGAGATTTAATTACACAGTTAAATACCTTGATCCAGCTAATTGAAGACAATGATGACATAAATAAAGATCAGGAAATGAGTTACCTTTCAATTCGGCGTTACTTAAAAGGAATTTTAAATAATGCTGTGACAGAAAATGGAGGAATGGAAACGGAATAAATCGATTTAGCTTGATAAATTTATCGTTTAAGCAAAGGTAACAAAGGTGATTATTTTCATGAATCATTTGTTACCTTGCTTGCTTAAGCTGACTTGAAAAAGCGAATAATTTCCCGTACATGATCGAGGAATTGTCCATCGGTGGAAAGTTGTGCGATCGCTTGTTCTGCTTCGCGTGATAATCTGTTATGTTCAGCTTGATTATTAGCTTTTAATTCTTCCAAATTAGCAGCAATGCGGTTTAAATCATGGCGTGTTGCTTCCCACTGTCTTTGTTGCGTAGCTACCCAAGAGTCGGGATATTCTGGGTTTAACTTTTCTTCGATTCTTTGCACAGTTGCTTCTAATTCCCGAAAACGATTCCGCAATTCTAAAATATCTTCACGGGGATATTTGACTTGTTGACGAATCATTGTTAGTCTCGCTGCTAAATATTGATAAGCGCGAACTGCTGGACGTAAAATTGTCAGTAATAATGCAGCAGCAGAACCAAGATAACCGATCGCACTAATCCCCCAAACTGCTAAAGTATAAAAACCGATCGCGGAAATTAGGTGCAGAGTGATGGCTGCAAAGAGCGATCGCTTGGCGATAATTCGAGCATAATTAACTTGTTTCTGCTCAATTTTAATCCCTTTTTCAGTAGATTCTGTAGCCTCGGCAATTACTTCTTTAGCTTCAAAATGGATATTCCAAGGTATAGTCACAATTGCTAACAACCATTCAAAAATAGCCACAGCAATTACCCAGTCAAGGAAACTACCTGTAGGAATTTGTAACCATTTTAAAATGCCAAAAACTAACAATACTGAAAAGACTATGCCAATGTTAATACTGATGACGCTGTAATACATTTGAGTCACCTAAAAGAAATTGTTTATTGCCTCGATCTTGGCTAATTTTAAGAATGATGATTGCTGGGATGTGACGGTTTTAGAGGCTTCACATCGGTTTTTGAAGAGTTTAGATTAACTGAGATCGATCGATTTCAGTTGCCCGTATTTGTCAAACTAAATAGTTACCATTCCGTAGGGGCAATCAGCTTACCATTTAGATGGACTGTTAGGATGTAATTGATCCAATTCCCAAGTGAGAGGATTATTAATAATATATTGACGAATATGCTGTAATGATTCGTCATTACGAATGATGTGTTCATAATAATTACGTTGCCATACGGGTACACCACAGTTACGACGCATCTGATTAATTCGACGGGCAGAAAATGTTTTGAATCCTCGGAGAATTTCTGGTAAATTTTTGCAGTTTTGTTGTTTTTGTGGAACTGGGAAGGGCGGGTTTTGTCGAGAGGTTATCTGTTTTCTTTCTGACATATCTGCTAAACCCGCCCCTACAGAATTATTATTGATTAATACTATGATGCTATGCAAATGGTTCGGCATGATTACAAATTCATCTAATTCTAAATTAGGATGAAATTTGGGCAAATTCTGCCAATGTGAATTAACAATTTCTCCCCAGTGGCTTAACTGCATTTCACCATTAATAATTTGACCAAATAAACATTCGCGTTGCCATGTACAGATGGTGATAAAATACGCCCCTGCCAGGGAATAATCGTATCCTCTAAGGCGAATAGAACGGCGATGATGTTTTGCAGGATCGTATTTCATGGGGTTATGTTATTTTTAGGGTTTGTAGGGGCGGGTTTAGCCAAAAATAGTTGCAATAATCGACTATCTTGGTACAAAACCCGCCCTTACCGATGTGATAGGAATCACTCCAAATTCATCCGATCGCATTCTCTAAATTCAACTTTCTATGCTTATGTAATATCGATTACTTAAATATTTGCTAGAGATGCTAGGTCTGGGCGGGTTTTGATTTTAATATTTATTACTGAGTATTCCAATCTTTTGGCTAAACCCGCCCCTACCCCATTTATATTAATCATTTACGTAAACGATATAATACTATATCTGGTTTGAACAATGACGAATTCTCTAAATAACAATGACAAAAAAGACACTTGGATTAGACAATCAACTCTATGATTACTTTTTGTCTGTTTCTGTGAGACAGCCAGATATTTTGCGGCGTTTGCGTGAAGAAACAGCTAATCATCCTTATGCTACAATGCAAATTTCGCCAGAACAAGGTCAATTTATGGCTTTGTTAGTGCAGTTAATTGGCGCGAAGAAAACTTTAGAAATTGGCGTTTTCACTGGTTACAGTTCTCTTTATGTAGCTTTAGCTTTGCCCCCAGATGGTAAGATTATTGCTTGTGATGTTAGTGAAGAATATACTAATATTGCTCGTCGTTATTGGCAAGAAGCAGGAGTCGCAGAAAAAATTGATTTGCGAATTGCACCAGCTTTAGATACTTTAGCTCAATTGTTAGATTCTGGAGAATCAGAAACGTTTGATTTTGCTTTTATCGATGCGGATAAAGGGAATTATCAAGAATATTATGAACGCTGTTTAAAGTTAATCCGTCCTGGTGGTTTAATTGCGATTGATAATGTACTTTGGTCGGGAAGAGTTGCCGATCGACAAGTGCAAGATGAAAGTACGCAGGCGATCCGTAAATTTAACGAGAAACTATTCCAAGATGAAAGAGTCAGTATCAGTATGGTACCTATTGCTGATGGCTTGACTTTGGCGCTGAAACGTTAATAGACATCTCCTTTCAAAGATTGTAGAGACGTGGTATACAACGTCTCTATCCAATTTACGAATTAGTGATAGCGTTCTTCGATCCACATCCGCATTTCTGCTTCGGAATCTAAGCTAATAGAATTACCTGTGCTGGGGTCGTAAGCCTCCCACCAAGTATGACCTGTGCGATCGCGACTTTGCCAAACTTTGAGTTCGCTAGCATGATTAATTAATGTGACAAATCGTTCGCAAATTTTGTTAATCAATATGGCTAATTTGGACTTACTTGCTTGTAGATGGACACCGTGAATTAACGGAGATTTGGTTGGATTTTTATGTAAAGAATTGTGCAGCATTTTTTTAGACTTCTCCTGATAAAGACTTTTTTAAATTTGTCTATAAATTTAATGTAACGTTGATTCAACTAATCAACCATCTATTGTTTGAATAGTTTATATGAATAAAATAGATAGATAGAAAGAAAGAGGAAGTAGGCTGCGGTTTTTGGGAAAATACAGAGGTTGGGTAAAAAACTGATATGGATGAAATAAATAAAAGTCAGATCAAACTCTCTCAATTGCTTGCTTTACTTGTGGTAGCAGAATGCAAAAATTTCAGTGAAGCAGCATTGCGGTTAAAAATCTCTCAATCAGCAGTTAGCCACGCTATTGCTAGCTTGGAAGAACAGTTAGGAGTGGTCTTGTTTTACCGAGGTCGTCATGGTGCACATTTAACACCTGTGGGGGAACGAATTAAAGTTCATGCAAGTCAAGCATTACGATCGGTAAACGCAATTAAAAAAGAAGCCGATTTAGAAAAAGGTTTACAAGGCGGAATCGTGCGAGTTGCTTGTTTTCGTAGCGTGGCAACTCATATTTTACCGACGGCGATCGCTAAATTTCACAGTATATTTCCTGATATCAATGTCAAAATTACTGAAAATGATAGTTTTCTCAGCATAGAAGAAAGTTTGCGTACAGGTTTTGCCGATATAGGCTTTACTTACTTACCTTCTAATAATGAGTTTGAAACTTGGGAAATTCTCCGAGACGACTACATCGTTCTTTTACCACCAAAAACTAATTTAGACAATCAACAAATTTCTTGGCAACAACTAGCTGAGTTTCCCTTAATTATCAGTTCCTTAAGTCCTTGCCAAGATTACATTCGACCATATTTGAATCAAGCCGAATACCCGATGAAAATTGCTTACGAAATCCGTGAAGATTCAACAATTGTTAGTATGGTAGGACAAGGTTTAGGCGCAGCTATAATGCCTCGTTTGGCTGCTGAACCTTTACCAATTGGTATCAAAGAATGTAATTTACCAGTACGTTTGCAAAGAATAATTGGCGTAGCAGTGTTAGCAAATGCTCTGCATTCTCCAGCAATTTACGCTTTTTTAGATGCTTTAAAGAATACGGGTAGGTTTGCTGTTAAAATATCTGTTTAGATTTTATATATTTAGCAATATGTCATCTGTCATTTGTGTGAGATTAAAGGTTAGCAAAAAAACTCCAGTAAAATGAATAATCATTGACAAAAAATTGCACAAATACCTCTCAAGTTAGACCATAGTTAATCTATGGATAGAAGTTTATTTGAACTGGCAGTAGCTATGATTTTCAGAGTAATAAAACTTTTGATAAATCAGGACTGTTAATCGCTCATGAAAAATATACTTTCTGCTGGTCTGATCGGAACTGGAATGGTTCTTGTTTTAGGATTTGCGGCTGTAGCCCAGCAATATGAACGTCAACCTAACACATTACAGAACCGCCAAAATACCACAGAACAATATCAAAATAGATTAAGTTCTACAGACAGGCTGTTTATGAATAAAGCAGCACAAGGTAACTTGGCAGAAATAAGCTTAAGTCAGTTGGCATTGCAGAGAGCGAGCAGCGATCAAGTTAAGCAGTATGCACAGCAAATGATCGATCAACATACGCAAGCCAGTAATCAATTGACGCAGATTGCTGCTCAGAAAGGTGTTACTTTACCTAGACAAGTGGATGCTCAACATCAGCAAATAGAACGGCAATTACAACGGCTTTCTGGTGCAAGATTCGATCAAGCTTATATGAGAGCAATGGTAAACGATCATGCTCAAACTGTGGCTTTGTTTCAAAGACAAACTCAACAAGGTAGAGATCGAGATGTAGTATCTTTTGCTTCTGAATTGTTACCTGCGATTCAGCAACATTATACTATGGCTAATAGTATGATTCGCAACTTGGCAAGGCGATAGTTATCATTTTTAACTATTGAGAAAAAGGAAATAATTAATTGAGTACACGCTACGCGATCGCTCAATTAATTATTTCCTTTAGTACCGCATTACTAAGACACTTGCTACAGGATCTCGATTGGAGTTTAAGCTGCTTTTGGCATAGTGACAAACTTCGATAACCCAAAATCGATCGTCTTTTACTTTGAGCTTTTCATATACATAAGGAACTCTAGAAAATAGTTCTGTACCCGATCGGTAATTTCCCTTAGTAGTTCTAATATACAAATCAACTGCGACAAACCGCATAAATTTATTTTGCTAAGTAAGTTAAGTCAATTTTCTCGGAATTTCCTAATAAATCGGGAACACAACGGTAAACTTTGCAAAAGTTTTGATAAAGATACTCCACAGAATGATTAAACTTCATTAAAGTAAGCGGGGTAGCGGACAGTTCCGTTAACATTATGCAAAGCATCAGGTTTTAGTTCCAAAATCATAAATGCTTCATCTGGAACTGAAAAAGGTGCTGCTACACCAAACTTACTTGCTGTTTGAAAACCAAACTTTGCATAATAATTTGGATGCCCCAAAACTACAACAATACTATGTCCTAATTCCTGACATTTTGCTAAACCTATTTCTATTAATTGACTACCGATACCTTGTCGCTGGTGTGCGGGTGTAACGGCTAAAGGTGCTAATGCTAAAGCGGAAATATTTTCGCTGGTTGTATCAATTGAAATAGGGCTAAATAAAATGTGACCGAGTACAAGATTATCTTCTTTAGCTACTATTGAAAGTTCGGGAATAAAATTTTCAGAATTACGAATTAGGTCAACAAGTTTAGCTTCGTTTGTGCGATCGAACGCAGTTATCAGCACTTCTCGAATAGCAGCGATATCATTTTCGGTTTCACTTGCAAAAGTTAACATTTCTCTTACCTGGGTAAACTGCAATAAATTTATCCAAAAAAGTGGGGTTAAAACCTAAACAATAATGTTATACCCACTAAAGCTAACAAGACTCCAGCAATGGCGCGAAAACTGACTTTTTCTCCCAACCAAATTGCAATGGGTAAAACAAAAAGTGGACTAGTAGCATTTAGAGTTTGGGCAATGCCAGCCGGGGCAAATTTTAGGGATATTTGTTGTAACCAAATTCCTAAGTATGTGCCAATAAAAGAAGTAAAGGCAATGATTATCCATAATTTCATTGTGAGTAAAGGTTTATACTGCTGAATTGGATTTCCCCGGATTTTTTGGTTTTTTATTAGTATCCAGATTAGCAGTAATATCAGTCCGGCGGTTAATCTAATTAGGGTACTCCACAGGGGATTAATAGTGGTTTGAGTTAATGCTACACGGGATAAAATTGCCGCGATCGCATCTCCGCAAGTTGATACAAGTGCCCAAAGAATACCTTGCCAAAAATATGCTTCTTTGCCATTTGTTCCTGGAACTCTTTCGCTAACTACCCAAGCTACTCCTAATAGGGTAAGAAAAATTCCGCACCAAGCTGCAACGGAGAGAGTTTCTTGTAAAAAAACTAAAGCTATTAATGCTACCAATGGCGAGGTTAGTATTTTTAATAACAGCGTGCGTCTTGCGCCTAAAGAGTTAAGCGCCGCAAATAAAGCTGTATCTGCGATCGCAATTCCGATCGCGCCACTGAGTAACAATAACCAAAAAGCCAAAGGATCGATCGCTGGTAATGATTGTTCGGAAAGAAAAATCGTTACTCCAAGAAAAACAATTGCGATCGCACCTTTGAGGAAATTTAACTCCAATGGCCCAATGCGTTGTCCCACCTTTGACCATACCACAGAAGCGATCGCCCACAGAAAAGCCGCACTGAGCGCCGCCAGTTCCCCTTTAAAATTCGTCACCCAAAAATTGGGAAAATTTGCTATATAAGTCATCAAATAAGCTTAAGTCTCTCAGATTAGGAGTAGAGGAATGAAGTACACTTTCGACATTCTCGGAGTCTCTCCAATTTTATACTTTTTTAATCAACAGCAAGAGAGAAAAGAACAAAAATCTCAGACAGGAGTGGAATATGTCGCCGCATACAAATGTACCCTTGACGCATTAATTCAATCTGTAGAAAATGTTCCTAATTACCGAGGTTGGGATTTAGATGACGCGATCGACACAGTAGTTAATTTCTGGGTGAATAACTCAGATAGTATCAAATATTGGAAAGAACGCTTAAAGGATGCCGGAAGCGAAAATCTCTTAGTCGGAAGAGTCGCCAATGTCAAATCCTTAAAAGCCGAATTTGAAAACCTACTGGACAAAAATCATTAAAACCTGAATCATTTTCGCACTGCCAAAATGTAAAAGTATAAGCTGTTGTGCATTTAAATCATCTATTTTCTCTTACCTTTAACCATTTAAATGCACAACAGCTTATTGCATTTCTGCCATTTTTAGAGAATAAACCGGGTTGCTAGGAGGTACAAATTGCTATAATGTCCATTTACACAACTCTCAAGACCAGGTTTATGGGGAATTTTTGTTGTAATGGGGACATTAATTGTTATACTGTTTTAGGTAAAATTGGATAAGTGGTTATTAATAAGGTATTTTCAAAAATGACCAAAGAAAGTGCCCATAAATTCCTAGAAGATGCTACTAGAGATTTTGCTTTAAGAGACAAGATGAAAGAGGCTAGTAACCCGGATGATTTCATTAAGATTGCCGAAAAGTTGAACTACAGTTTTACGACTCAAGAACTCAAAGATGTGATCTCAGAATATAGTGAAAATGTCACTATGAGAAGACACACAGGAGTTTGGCCTTGGCTGCGTGATGTCCATTGGATTTGAGTTCATCCCCAGTAAAATTCTGTGTTTTATTCAGGAGAAAGGGTAAAGGTGAAGGAAAAGACTTTTCCCTTTTTCCCGAATTACAGCGAACATTCTAATGACTATCTTGATCTTCAGGAAAACGAATAATATCATCTTCCCCTAGATATTCTCCATTTTGAACTTCAATCATAACTAGGGGAATAACTCCCGGATTTTCCACCCGATGCGCTGTAGAAGCAGGAACATAAGTAGACTGTTTTTGCATTAGCAGAGTCTCGTTTCCATTACAAAGAACCCTAGCTGTACCAGAAACTACAATCCAGTGTTCGCTGCGGTGATAGTGCATCTGAGTACTAATATGATGACCTGGTTTAAGTTCAATGCGATTAATCCTGTAGCGATCGGTTTCTTCGAGAAGTGTAACAGTTCCCCAAGGTCGCATCCGAGTAGTCATAGGTTCGGAAGTTGGAGACAGAGTAGCAATTTGCTCATTTTGTTGGTTATCATTTATCGTCGCCATAGCCAATTCCTCATAAAAGGATTTGTAATTTGTTTTCTAGCCATATTCTAAGTTGGATACACCATAAGATGACAGGGTGCAGCGAAATTTTCCGTAAAATAACGCATTTTCAGCCTGTAAATTAATGTTTAGTGACAACACAAAATGTATCGATTCTTAACAGTATTATCTCAAACTCTGGTTTCTGCCGTTGTGGTGACGGAGCTATGGATATCAACTAGCAAAACCAGCCTTGCCCAAAATCCCACAGATAAAATTAATGTATCTCAACTTACCAATGGCATTACGCCGCAACTTTTAATTAACCAACGTGCCATAACAGTAGTTGGTCAAGGTCAAGAGAGTGCCCCCGCAGATATCGCCCGTTTGGAATTTCGCTTTGCTTCCCGTAACCCTTTGAATAACGCACAAAGAAGTACTCCTTCACTTACTGAGGGTACAGTTTCTCCAGCTGAAGAACCTTTAAAACCTGTGGTTGATGCTTTAGTTGCGATCGATGTTCCAGCTAATAATATTGAAATTCAAACTAGTTCTTTAGAAAATCCTAAGTTATTCGTAAAAATTTCTAAACCGACTCGCGAAAGAATGCAGGAAGTCGTAAAAACAGCTAATTTAGCAACAGAAACTAGTGGCAAATTATTTATTCAAGGTATTAGTGCTGAATATTCCGTAAACAACTGTCTACCATTAGAACGTAATGCACGCCGCAACGCTATCAGAGATGCAGAAACTCAGGTGCGAAGTGTGGCAATAGAAATGGGCGTGCAATTAGGAGATTTGTTGTTAGTAACAGTTTATCCGATCGTTAGTCCCGCTTCTGTTTCCGCTTGCGGCACAAAACAGGCTGTTCCCCTTTCGCCTTTTTCTAACATCAGTCAAAGCATTCCCCCTTATGACCCTTCTGCGCTTCCAGAAGTACAAATAAGGAGTCAAATTAGCGTTACTTACGGAATTAAATAGCAATTGTTTAGTTAAGTTTTTAGTAATTTGTTGAATGTAAAGGCGCATCAAATTATGGCGTTGTGGTCTACAATGCTGTATAGCTATGCACTTGGCGCAGGCTTCGCCAACATAAATACTTGTTGACCATGAACGTCGAAACACTGGAGATAATGACAATCTTGGCAAACTACTTGACGAAAGGCTTTTAGTTTGTCAGTTTGGGTTATAGGTAGTTGCTTTTCCAATAAATAGTTTTCCAGAATAATCCTAAGTCAAAAAAGGAAAGAAATATGACGAAGAATAAAGTCGTAGTTCTCAGCGACGTTCATATTGCTACTAATGAGCCTGTTAATTGGTATCAAAAAAGCTTGCACGAGCCTTATTTATCAGCAATCCTCGACTATGTTATTGCCAATGCAGCTTCAATTCAAGAACTGGTTCTATTAGGCGATATATTTGATTTTTGGACTTGTCCTCCCAGTCAAAAACCACCTGCGTTTGCCGATATTGTTGCAGCTAATCCAAATATTTTAAGCCATCAGGGAAAGTTGAGTCAGGCTTTAACCGCTCTGGAGGGCAAGGTAACTTATGTCAATGGCAATCATGACATGAATATAACCCAAGATGATTTGAATCTAATTCAAAATTCATCAGGGTATAAAATTCAGTATTGCGATCGACCGATTTATTATGTATCCGCAGCGGAAAATAAAAAGGTTGCTTTTACTCACGGGCATACTTTCACCATGTTTAATGCCCCAGACTTCAGCACGCCACTAAGTCCTTTGCCTGTAGGACATTTTGTGACGCGGGCGTTTGCCTATATGTTGCAGAAAACTCTTCAGCCTGGAGAAACTGTTGCCGATCTGCCCAATCAAGGATCTCCTAATGGATTAGATATTTCGACTCTGGCAACTACAATTTTAAAAAACCCTTCATCAGTAGTTGCTTTGCTTCTCGACTATACAATAGCTGCTACCCAAATACCGGAGAACGAGCCCATTCTGTTGGCAAATGGTCAAACGACGACGATGGGGGCAGCCAAGACAATATATGGTTCGTTATGGAGTCAATGGGTTAATACTTGGGGTGGAGGAGAGGATGGTCTATTAGCCGCTGTCAAAGCAGCGATCGCTGATGCTAATGGCCTCTATATTGCGTGGTTTGCCCAACAATCTGCCCTCACCTCTAACTCAAATCTGAGCGTTTTGGGACATACTCATATAGCAAAACTTGGTCTAACTAATGGCTTAGTCCAGTATGTGAATAATGGATTTGAGTGTGCTGCCAGTCCTGATATTCACGCTTCCAGCAATCCCAAGACTATTAGTTTTACGGTCATAGATACGGACGAATGTGCGGCAAGTCTTTATCAGGTGGTTAATACTAACGGTGTCTATAATATTTCCTCTTATTCAGCTCCACCGGACTCGGTAATAGGCCCTCAGTCTATGGACTATTCTTGTTACATCATTGTTGATAACACTAATGGTAAGTCCACTTTAAATTTAACTGACTTTACTGCCAGCAATGGTCATTATGTAGTAGCTCCACCGAAACAGATTCTACCGGGACAGCAAGGGCGATTCTGGGTACAAGATTATCCAGGAGCAAAGGGATCGGCAGGAACTGCTGACTATTCCACTGACAGCGGCACTCTTTCTTTGAATTTTGCTTGTCCTCTTGGAATTTGGCCAAATTCCTGTTCCGGTGCCAACTTCTATACTAGTCTTGATGGCGTAAATTGGAGCAGTCTAAATCAAGTACAACGGTACGGTCATCCATTTTTTGTCAAGTTTGTTTTGTAATCTGGCATTTTTGGCTCTAGTCAGATGTTGATAAGCCGCTTGACGAAAAGCTTTTAGTTTGTCAGGCAAGGATCATTAAGGTAGATGCTAGTTGGTGGTACAACATGAAAGCTTCTACCAGACTGGAGTACAAATATAATTAATATATTTGTACTTCAGGTTTAAGTTTCTTTTTATTTTCCTATATTCGTTCAAAATTATGACTTACACAACGGAATCTGGAAGTTTTATTAAGGATTTAGATCGACTCGCCAAAGTTCGTTCTGATTTTGCTCAATCTTTAAGTAAGATATCCGCTACTCTCAAAACATCTGAAACTGTAGGAGAAACTGCTTCTGGTGGATTAGGTTTAGCTAAAGATATAGAAGACATTGATTTAGCCAGAAAAAACATTCAAAAAGGTGTATTTAGGCTGTTAGTTTTGGGTGACATGAAACGGGGAAAAAGTACTTTTCTCAATGCTTTAATAGGTGAGAATTTGTTACCAAGTGATGTTAATCCTTGTACGGCAGTGTTGACAGTCTTGCGTTATGGCCCAGAAAAAAAGGTAACAGTTTATTTTAAAGATGATAAACCTGCCAAAAGGCTAGATTTTGCTACTTTTAAACAGGAATATACGATCGATCCTGATGATGCCAAAAAATTAGAAGCGGAGAAAAAATTAGCTTTTCCTGATGTCGATTATGCGGTTGTCGAGTATCCTTTACCTTTGTTGGAAAAAGGAATTGAAATTGTTGATAGTCCAGGGTTAAATGATACAGAGGCGCTGAACAAATTATCTCTAAATTACATCAATAATTGCCATGCGATTCTATTTGTCTTTAGAGCCGATCAACCTTGCACTTTGGCAGAGCGTCGTTACTTAGACAATTATATCAAAGGTCGAGGTTTAACGGTTTTCTTTTTAATTAATGCTTGGGATGAAATCACCAAGGGATTAATCGATCCTGATGATACTGAAGCATTAGAAGCGGCTGAAGAAAAGGTGCGACAAGTATTTAAGAGTTATTTGGCTGAATATTGTCAGGTGGAAGGGTTTGATATTTATGATGAAAGAGTGTTTGAAATTTACTCTTTAAAAGCTTTGCGGCAACGAATAAAAAACCCGGAAGGTGCTTTAGAAGGAACGGGATTTCCAGAGTTTATTGCTGCTTTAAATACGTTTTTGACTAGAGAAAGAGCGATCGCAGAATTGCGCCAAACAAAAACTTTAGCCCGTTTAATTTACAATCATGTACATGAGGCAGTGGAAAGGCGAATTCCTTTGTTAGGACAAGATGTTGAGGAACTGAAAAGGCGGATTAATTCAGTTGAACCTGAGTTTAAGCAATTGATGGAAATTCGCGATCGCTTCCAGGCTGATATTATCAATATGCGAGATAGTAAGGCAAGAGCGATCGCTGATTCTTTCCGGGCTTACATTTTGAATTTAGGCAACACCTTTGAAACAGATTTCTTACAATATCAACCATCAATCGGATTTCTAGATTCCTTAAGTCAAGACAGAAGAGAAGAATTCAACGCCGCTTGTAAACGAGCATTTGAACAATACATAAAAGACAAATTCTCCGCTTGGGAACTAACTGCTGAACGAGAAATACATGATGCTTTTGCCATCTTATCTAGAAGTGCGGCTGAGTATGGTTCAGCATATACAAAAGTAGCCAATACCATCAGCGAAAAATTAACGGGAAATGTATTTGCCGGACAAAACTTAGGTTATGAAAACGACTCTCCCACCTGGGCAAGTTGGGCAATGGGATTTTTCTCATTAATTACAGGTAACGTTGCAGGTATAGCCCTAGCTGGTGTTGGTTTTGACTGGAAAAACATTTTAGTAAACTGGTTAGCAGCGATTGGAATTAGTAGCTTTTTGCTAATTTTTACAGGCACATTTTTAGGCCCTATTGGAATTGCTTTAATTGGTTTAGGAATAGGTGCCCTGCAAGCAGATCAAGCCAGAAAAGAATTTATTAAAGCCACCAAAAAAGAGTTTGTCAAATGTCTTCCTCAACTAGCACAAGAACAATGGGAACCGATTCATCAAGCCGTTAAAGACTGTTTCAATACCTATGAACAAGAAGTCAACAAACGGATCAAAGAAGACATCAAATCTCGCCAAGCTGAGTTAGATAACTTACTCAAACAAAAGGAATCACAAGAAATTAATTACCATGCTGAATCAAATCGTCTGAGAACTTTGGACACGGAAATTTTATCCGAATATCACAACTTGGAATCAGTTTATGAAGGTTTAACTTCCTATTATGCGTGATATCCTGGGAATAGAAATTACACTTGCTCCTGTTGAATTTATTGGTGCCACGAAATGAGTTACAAAATTGAAACCGATCGTTTTCTTAACGATTTAGAAAAAGTTGCCCAAGCACGCGCCGAAGTAGCTAAATCCTTCAACCACATGACTGCAACTCTGGAAAAAGCTGAAACAGAAGGCAAAAAATCTTCTGGTGGACTCGGTTTAGAAAGAGAAATAGAAGATGTTAAAGTAGCTAGTGAAAACTACCAAAAAGGTGTATTTCGCCTCCTAGTTTTAGGCGATATGAAACGCGGAAAAAGTACTTTTTTAAATGCCTTAATTGGCGAAAATTTATTACCCAGTGATGTAAATCCCTGTACAGCAGTGTTAACGCTACTCCGCTATGGCCCCCAAAAGAAAGTAACGGTTTATTTTAAAGATGGAAAAAGCCCAAAAGAGTTGGATTTTAAGAGTTTTAAGCAAGATTATACGATCGATCCCGCCGAAGCAAAAAGGCTCGAACAAGAAAAGAAACAAGCCTTTCCCGACGTTGATTATGCCATAGTTGAATACCCATTACCTTTGTTAGAAAAAGGTGTGGAAATAGTTGATAGTCCAGGGTTGAATGATACAGAAGCACGAAATGAATTATCCCTGGGTTATATTAATAATTGTCATGCAATTTTGTTTGTTTTAAGAGCTTCCCAACCTTGCACTCTTGGCGAACGTCGCTATTTAGAAAACTATATCAAAGATCGCGGTTTAAGCGTGTTCTTCTTAATTAATGCTTGGGATCAAGTTCGGGAAAGTTTAATTGACCCAGATGATTTAGAAGAATTGCAAGAGTCTGAAGATAGATTGCGACGAGTTTTTCAAGCTAACTTAAGCGAATATTGTGTAATCGATGGTCAAGATATTTATGAAGAAAGAGTATTTGAAATTTCTGCAATTAAGGCATTAAGGAAACGTATAAAACAGCCTTTAGCTTCTCTAGAAGGTACAGGTTTTCCCGAATTTATGGGCGCACTCAACACATTTTTAACCAAAGAAAGGGCTATTTCTGAATTGCGACAAGCGAGAACTTTGGCGCGTCAAACTGCTACCCGTGTGCAAGAAGCTGTGTCAAGGCGAATTCCCTTGTTAGAACAAGATGTTACGCAATTGAAAGAAAAGATTAGTTCGGTTGAACCTGAATTTAAAAAATTAACGCATATTAGAGATCAATTTAAACAAGAAATTCAAAATTTAGGTGATAGTAAAGCTAAAGCGATCGCAGATTCTTTCCGTACTTATGTGCTAAACTTAGGTAATACTTTTGAATCAGATTTCACACGCTATCAACCTGATTTAAAATTCATGGATTTTTTGAGTAAAAGCCGCAGAGAAGCATTTGAAGCTGCACTTAAACAAGCATTCGAGCAATATATTAATGACAAGCTCTCTGCATGGAGTTTGACGGCGGAAAAAGAAATGGATAGTGCATTTCTATTATTAGCTAAAAGCGCAGAAAATTACGGGGCTTCTTATAGCAAAATCACCAATACAATTACTGAAAAATTAACCGGAAAAAAAGTCCAAGCCGCAGGGAATTCATTACCAGAAGATAACTCTCCCGCTTGGGCAAAATGGGCAATGGGGCTTTTTTCCTTAGCTAGCGGCAATTTTGCAGGTGTGGCAATGGCGGGTGCAGGATTTGATTGGAAAAATATCCTGTTAAACTTAATTACCGTGTTTGGGATTAGCACCATTATTGGTAGTGTAACTGGCATTGTTTTAGGCCCATTATACCTAGCTTTATTAGGGATGGGTATAGGAGTTTTGCAAGCAGATCAAGCAAGAAAAGAATTAGTAAAAGCAGCGAAAAAAGAGTTAGTAAAACATCTCCCCCAAGTAGCGCAAGAACAATGGCAACCAATTCACGATGCTGTCAAAGAATGCTTTAATGTTTATGATAAAGAAGTTAGCGATCGCATCAACGATGACATTAACTCACGCAAAGCTGAACTAGATAATTTGCTCAAGCAAAAAGAATCTCACGAAATTAATCGAGATAATGAACTAAAGCGTCTTAAAACTATTGAATCAGATGTCTTTTCTGACTTCCGAAAAATCGATTCTGTCTACGACAATTTTCTAAAAGCAGTTGCTTAAATAACTGTTTACTCCCCTTGCGGGGAGTAAAAATATATAATCATTTGAAAAAGTTTCGGGTAGTAATATGGAACAAGAAAACAAATATCAAACCCTAGTTAACAATCTCCAAACAGCATTAGCCTTGCTAGAAATAGATAAAAACTCTCAAGTTTATCAAGATGCGATTTCCGTCTGCAATCATCTATCTAAACCCGGATTTCAAATAGCCGTTTTCGGCCCATTTAATTACGGCAAATCAACCTTAATTAATGCTATTCTCGGCAATCGTGCCTTACCAATTGATATTATTCCCACCACAGGTGCAGCAATTTCTGTCAAATATGGCGATGAATTAAAAACTAAAATAACCTTTATAGACGGCAGAGAAATTAATGAACCTGGTACAGAAATTCTCAAACAATTTGCTATTTTAGATGGCGACAGAAGAATGCGAGATGATGTCGCCTCGGTGCAAGTTTTTTGTCCTCATCCACTCTTACAAAATAACGTTGAATTACTCGATTTACCAGGAACGAACGACAGAGAAGCACAAGATGAATTAGTCCGAAACAAACTGCTAACAGCAGATTTAATTATTCAAGTTTTAGATGCTCGTCAATTGATGACTTTAACTGAACGAGAAAAACTACATGATTGGTTAATAGATAGAGGCATTAAAACCATAGTTTTTGTTGTGAATTTCCTCAATTTATTAGAAGCAAAAGACCAAAAAGAAGTTTACAAACGTCTGCGATTTGTAGCCGAAAGCTTTCGTGCAGATTTACCGCCAAACATCAGTAATCTTTACCGAGTTGATGCACTCCCCGCCTTAAGATCCCGATTAAAAGGTGATGTTGCAGCCGCACAAAGTAGCGGTTTAGTTATTTTTGAATCTGCTTTGCAAAGTATTTTGGCAGCAAAACAAGAAAAAATCGCAGATGTTCGTTTACCTCGTGTAATTACAATTGCCGATCGAATCAAACAATCCTTGCAAGCAAAAGCACAAAGCATCGCCAGCGAATTAGAAACTCTGGAAAATAAACACAACGCCAAAATTGAGATTCAACAAAAAGCCGAGAAACTAATTAAACAAGGTTTTATAACTAGCGTTTTAGAATTACGCAATTGGTTAGACGAGAAAACACTTTTATATCGCTATCAATCGGAAGCTGCTGCGGCACTGCAACAAGGTCAATTTAGCAACTGGGAAAGAAATTTTTTGCAACCAAAATTGGTTCAAATGCAAGAATCAATTGTCAAATGGGTGACGCAAGCTAGCGAATTTTTCAATCGTCCTCAACCCGAAACTCTCTCAATTTCATTCCCGACTCATCCCCAAGTAAATCTACCAAATAAACCGACCAATTCTGATGGTTTAGCTGACACTGCTTCGGTAGGTGTCGCCACTGGTTTAGGTTGGGTTTTGGGTGGCCCAGTAGGTGCTGCTGTTGTGGGTAGCGCCGCTTATATTTTGAATCAAAACCTCTCCAAAGGAAAGCAACAAACCACCGAAGAAGCTTATCATAATCAAGTCATGCAGCTATATGCTGATGCTGCGAAAGATTATTTAATTCGTTTTAGTAAAGAATCTGTTGAGCAGTTACTAAAATATCAAGAAAAAGCTGAAAAATTTATCAATTTTCAAATATCAGAACCGTCATTAGATGTTAGTAGTAAGCGATCGCAACTAAATTTGTTAAATGGTTGTGTGGAAAATATCGATCGCGAATTAGAGTCAATAAAAACAAGTTTAAATTAATCCATTCTAAGACATTAAGTTTTTTGGTGTGATTTAATGGGTGAGATAGGCGATCGCATTCTTACCATACAACATTAATTGGGTATAAATTAAACAGAGAATCTTGACTGATAATCGAAATATTTTCAACTATAGCTTGTGCAATTAATAATCGATCAAAAGGTCGTTATGATAAAAATGCAATTGAGAAATAATCTTTAAATGACTCAGCTTAATCTCTAGTAATTGAAAATCTTCTAGCTTTATTTTCTCTTGAATTTAATCATCTAAAGGAACCGATAAAGAGAGTTTCCCTTTACTTTGCTTAATTGCCATTTCCCAAGCACTCGCCACACTGATATATTTTATATTGTTTATATCTTCTATTAAATTTCTACCAGTATCACTAAATTTTGTGTTCCCATAGAAAAATCAAATAAGTGCATGAGTATCTAATAAAACTTGCATCGTTAATCTTCAAATTCTTCTAACGGTGCATCAAAATCATCAGAAATAGAAATGATTCCTTTATCCGTGCCAAATAAAGGAGGACGTTGAGATTTTGGCCCAAGTGAAACTAATTTTAATAAAGGCTGTTGATTTTGTGTAATGATTACTTCTTCTCCATTTAAAGCTAAATCGAATAATTCTGATATTTGGGAAATAGCTTGTTTGATTTCTACAGAAGACATAGCGAATCTATGAGGATGCTATTTTGGCTAATTAATTATAATATATAATTACTGTTAGGTAGGCTGGGAGTGAAACAAAACGATACGCCTACGGCAGGCTACGCCAACGCATTTGGGGAGTAAAATCGATGCGCGATCGCCTAACCTGTGCTCTATTCACCTATCGAAAATCAGACAACTTGCCTATTTCCTCTTTAACTTCTTACAGCAAAATACAGCTACTCCAACATTTGCTGTTACAGGTTAAAATGATGAAATAATCACACTGTTATTACCAATGAATACTGACCAAATGCGCCTTCAAGTTAAGGAATACGTTGATCGATTATCCCCCGAAAGATTGCGCGTTGCTGCTGATTTCTTAGCTTATTTAGCAGAACGCGAAAGTAATGAAGCAACAGAAGAATTATTAGAAATTCCTGGTTTCCTTGAAGCTTTCGATCGCGGAAAACAGGACGTTGCTGCGGGAAGGGTAACTGATTGGCGAAAAGTACGAAACGATGTATAGAGTTCAGTTGTCCTCTGAAGCAGAAAATTTTTATGCAGCTGCTAATCTCCCCTTAGCTAAAAAGTTAGCTAGATGCTTTGAAAGACTTCAAGAAGATCCTCGAAATCATCCAAATATTAAAGCTTTAAAAGGCAATTTTGCTGGTTATTACCGTTACCGTGTGGGTGATTATCGAGTAGTTTATTACATTGAACAAAATGTTAATCCTGATATTGAAGAAGAAGAAGGTCGGGTGATTGTAATTTTGATTGCTCATAGAAGTGAAGTTTATGAGTAAGTGTGGTGCGATCGCATTTGGAGAGTGAAAAGTGCGATCGCCTAGCCCGTGTTCTATTCACCTATCGAAAATCAGATAACTTACCAATTTCCCCTTTAACTTCTTGCAGCAATATACAGCTACTCCCACATCTGCTGGGATAACAATTTTAGGGTGTGCGATCGCATTTAAGGAAAATAGCGATAAAATTCTTTTCGGTGTAGTACCCGGTAAAATATGACTGTTTCACAATCAAATGTAAAACCAATGCGATAATCACCGACGCGAATTCGATAAGCATTTTCATACCCCTTTAGCTTTTTCAAGTTGAGGATATCTTCAAAACTAGGTAAGTTGGGTATCTCTTCAAAAACCAGTGCTTTAATAGACTCAAAAACAGGCGTACTTTTCAGCGCCTTGAGATCTTTCACAAAACTAGGTAGATACTCTGTATTCACTCTTTCTCCAGTTCTGCTAATGCTTCATCTAAAGTAAGCGGTGTCTCACCTTTTACTTCATTCATAGCGCGGATTAGTCCTTCATCTTCGATCGCTTCTAGAAGATGCTGATAATCACTAAAATCGATCACAACTTTTTGGATTGTACCTTCAGTATCAACAATCAATTCTTTCACAAATGGGTAATCTTCAGCTTTCATCACAGTTTTGAGTTTGATAGTTATGTTATTAATTTAGCGCGATCGCCTAGCCTGTGCTCTATTCACCTATTGCAAATCAGACAACTTACCAATCTCCTCTTTAACTTCTTGCAGTCTAATTCTGAAAATCATTCCAACTCTTACCATCCAAAAACCTAGCTAATTCCTGAGAATTTTGGCAATCCAGTGCAATATTCCAAAAGTATTTCTTTGAACCAAACATTCCACCAGGACTTGTCTTTTCAAAACAAGTAGGTTCACCATTAGTCAACAAAAATACCTGCAAGGGTAGAGTTTTATTTTCATTTATCCTAAACTCAAAAAGACGAATAGCTTCCCTTGCTTCCTCAATTAAAACTTGTTCTGCTTCCCCGCTATTATTCCACTTCACATTTCCTTCCCCTAGTTCCTGCTGAATAGAAACAACTGCTCTGACTTCAAATATTTTCGTAACTCTCTTATTTGTATAAGGAGCTAAATATTGAGCTCGTCTGTGACTATACGAGCCACCTGTATCTGGACAAATATAGACATTTGCTTCTATTTCTTGAAATGAACCTGCACAATTAACAACATCCAGCAAATATTTCCACCTTGGCAAAACGTTCTTTGTATCCAAGTAAATTTCAAATTCATCGATTACTTTTTTAAATGATTCTGAAGAACGAACGCTTTTTAATTGTTTGAGTAATTCTTCAAATGAAATAGGTTGTAGAATAACTCGCTCTTCTTCCCATGCTCTTTTAATTTGTTCTGCAAATTGCGTTTCTGGTTCATCGGATTCAAAATTAGATAGCAGAAATAGAATTTTATCTTGCGTTTCTTGTTGAAATCCTTTTATATGCTCATAAGTTTGCTTTTCATAAAGCTTAGTTTCAAAGAAAATAGTAAACGACCTTTGAGTTATTGCTAAATCAGGAATGCTTTTTCTTTGCTTTGTCTGTTGTAAGAAATTCACCCCTACCGTTAAATTAGTACCTGATGGCAATAAAGCTCCTAATACTTCTTCAAAGCTTTTAGGATTTTCTTCATAAAGCATTTTAAAAATTAGTCCGCAATAATTAGTAAGTGAATTTTCGCCACTGCGATAATCAGTAAACAAAGATATCGGTCTACTCATTGATTTATTCCTTATCCTATAACTAAAATTTCCCTTGGTTAATCAGCTGCGTCAATTTGCTGAATAAATTCATAAACATCAGCGAGATATTTTTCTTCTCTTCCTGCTAGTTCATTTTTAATATTCTCCACAGCTTCTCTAATCGCATCTGATATAAATTGGGGATGCTGACGTTTTTGTTGGGTAAAAATTTGCAATACAGAACTGTTATTATTATTGGACAGCGAAGGTGCGATCGCAATAAAATCGTGAATAGTTTCTTTTATTGTAATAACATCTTCTGCTTCTGTTTCTTCTGATTCCAAATCGTCTAGACAATAGTTAAGAATCCTAAGTTCATTTTGAAGACTTATTTCGCAAGTAAACCTCATCTCCGAGTTTGGATATTGTAGATAAGGATAGGGTTCTTCAAATTGCAAGAGTAATGTGTAATTAGACCAACATTGTTTATTTCGCCATCTTGCTACCAAACTTGCTAACCAATCATCGTGAGTTTTAGGCAATAACTTTAAATTCTCAATATTTGTATAGTCCTCTTTGTATTCCTGGAAATCCCAAAAAGCTTCCATATTAGAATCGAAGGGAACTTTCCAACTTTGATTAGTTAACAATTTATCAAAAGCTGGAATAATATCATGACTCATTGCACCTTCAAAAAGGCGATCGTAATATTCTAACCACGCATCACTTTTACTTATTTCATATTCTTCTCCACTCTCTTCATCTGGTTTAAAATATTTTAATTCCCCATCATTTTGAGCTTCAACAAAAGCTACTGGATAACCAGGAGCGGGACTTTCCCCTCTAACTATAATCCGGGGTATTCCATAACTACCATCAATGTAAGAAAAAGTTTTTTTAGGCTGTGTTTTTTTCTTCTTTTCTTTAGCCATTTTTGTTGATTAGTTATTTAATAAATACTAATGTACTATAATGCTTTACTTGAGTCAAGTTGGTGCGATCGTATCCATTGTGTTCATGCTACGGCAAAATCAGTAAATTTTCTCACCTCTGGAGGTTGAAAAGCTAACATTAAAAAAAACTAGTTTGCAAAGTTTCTTCTAAAGTAAAAGGTGATTCTTTCGGAAAAAAGTTTAACTTGATTCCTGTTTCATCCGCTGCTTTCAGACGAGCTTTTTGATAACAATCATCAAACACTTCGGAAATTAGAGGTTTTAAGCTGGGACTATCTTCTAGTAATCCCTCAATACAAATACGCTGTTCGCTGATGGTACTACGCCAACTTTCACTACGTTTTTCTGGCTGATATTGCCATTTTAGCAAGTGCATTAAAAGCACAATTAAACGACTTTTCAATTCTCGCTTTTCGCTTCTACCCATACTTTCAATTTCTTCAATTAAATTAGTCAAATCCAGTTCATCAAATTTGCCTTCTTTTAAATGTTGAGCAGTTGTTTCTATCCACAAATAAAAGTCTTGTTCGTAGAGACTGTTTGGAGTTGCGATCGACTTATTTATCATACTTAATCTCCATACTCATAACAACTTTTATCAAGCAGTTTCCTAATTATCGCAATAGATTAAACTCTTCTTCAGTAATTCCTATTTGTTTGAGAATTTCATAAAATAACCAACTACCAATTTCAGCATTGCCATGAATAGGTATCGTAGTGACTCGTCCATCTGGATGCTTCCAACGAGCATGACTACCTTTCTGGCGTACTTTTTCAAACCCCAGTTTCCGGGCAACTTTTTCCAACTCACTCGCTTTAGCTGGCATTGGCAACCACCAACTTAACGTCTTCAGGCATCATAAGTCCTTGTTCTTGGTATTCTTCTTGAATCATCTCGAACACATAGACAAGTTCAGTACGCGCTTCATCTGGCGTTTGTCCCCAAGCATGGCAACCGGGAATTGCTGGGGTATATGCGACAAAAGTGCCATTGTCATCGGGACGAATAACAATAGTGTAGTTTTGCAGAGACTTCATATCAGTAGCTTTTCAAATCTTTCACCATTTTGTACCTCATTTTAACTTGCTTTGCTCTGTTTGCCGCAAGTTAGTCATACAGAATAAGGTGGGCTTTTGCCCACCCTACTTTAACTATTTACCCGCCTTCACAGGCATCCCCAAAATATCCTCAATTCGCGGCATATCTTCCAACGGAATCACCCGTCCTTCATCCGCAAAACCAGCAATTTGATCGAAATTTAAATAGCGATACAAATCACCAGCAAAAGGATTAATTTTCTTCGCCACTAAATCGAGATATTCCTGCACAGTTGGGATTCTTCCTAACAGCGCACAAACAGCAGCTAACTCAGCGGAACCAAGGTAAACTCGCGCATCTTTACCCATGCGATTATTGAAATTTCTGGTAGAAGTTGAAAACACGGTTGTTGCATCTGCAACACGCGCTTGATTACCCATACATAAACTGCAACCAGGCATTTCTGTACGCGCACCAGCAGCACCAAAAATCCCGTAATATCCCTCTTCTTTCAGCTGCTTTTCATCCATTCTAGTTGGCGGACAAATCCACAACCGAGTTTTTACCGCACCTTCCCCTTCCAAAACTTTCGCAGTGGCGCGATAATGACCGATATTCGTCATACAAGAACCGACGAATACTTCTTGCACTGGATCGTTCGCAACTTCCGACAATAATTTAACATTATCCGGGTCATTTGGAGCCGCCACAATTGGTTCTTTGATTTCATTCAAATCAATTTCAATTATTTCGGCATACTCCGCATCAGCATCAGCTTCCATTAACGCCGGATTTGCTAACCATTCCTCCATTTTTGCCACCCGACGCATGATAGTTCGGGCATCTAGATAACCCCTCGCTACCATGTTTTTCAACAGTGCGATATTGGAACGGAGATATTCGGAAACTGTCTCGATACTCAGTTTAATTGTGCAACCAGCACAAGAACGTTCGGCGCTAGCATCGGTTAATTCAAAAGCTTGCTCAACTTTTAAATCGGGCAAACCTTCCATTTCTATAATTCGCCCGGAAAAGACGTTTTTCTTGTTCTGTTTAGCGACAGTTAGCAACCCTTTTTGAATCGCTACATAAGGAATGGCATTCACAATATCTCGCAGAGTAATTCCAGGTTGCAATTCACCTTTGAAACGCACTAAAACTGATTCTGGCATATCCAAAGGCATGACACCCAAAGCAGCAGCAAATGCTACTAAACCTGAACCTGCGGGGAAGGAAATTCCTAACGGAAAACGAGTGTGAGAATCACCACCTGTTCCCACAGTATCGGGTAGCAACATTCGGTTTAACCAAGAGTGAATAATTCCATCTCCCGGACGTAATGAAACACCTCCCCGTTGTGCCATAAAATCAGGTAATTCTTTGTGAGTTTTCACGTCAACTGGTTTAGGATAAGCGGCAGTATGGCAGAAACTTTGCATTACTAAATCTGCACTAAATCCTAAACAAGCGAGTTCTTTTAACTCATCTCTGGTCATCGGCCCTGTGGTATCTTGAGAACCAACAGTTGTCATAATTGGTGTGCAAGAAGTTCCCGGACGAACACCTGGTAAACCGCAAGCTTTTCCGACCATTTTTTGGGCTAAAGTAAAGCCTTTGCCTGTATCTTTTGGTGGTGTAGGACGGACAAATAATGTGCTAGGTTCTAATCCTAAAGCTTCACGAGTTTTGTCGGTTAAACTGCGTCCAATTAATAGGGGAATTCTACCACCTGCACGTACTTCATCAAGGATAGTTTCGGGTTTTAAAGTAAAGGTGGAAATTACTTCTCCTGCTTCGTTGGTAATCTCACCTTTGTAGGGATAAATGTTGATTACCATGCCTGTTTCTAGCTTGGTAACATCGCATTCAATGGGTAAAGCACCTGCATCTTCAGCTGTGTTAAAAAAGATGGGAGCGATCGCACTTCCTAAAATATATCCCCCCGCCCGTTTATTGGGAACAAAAGGAATATCATTACCGATATGCCACAACACCGAATTAATCGCAGATTTCCGCGAAGATCCAGTACCAACTACATCCCCCACATAAGCAACAGGATGTCCTTTTTCCTTCAATTTAGCAATAGTTTCTAAACCCCCTGGCATCCGACTTTCTAACATTGCTAAAGCGTGCAAAGGAATATCCGGTCGCGTGGTAGCATGAGGCGCAGGAGATAAGTCATCAGTGTTAGTTTCCCCTGGCACTTTAAACACCGTTACCGTAATTTTCTCCGGCAATTTTGGGCGACTAGTAAACCATTCCGCATTCGCCCAAGAGTCAACCACTTGTTTAGCATAAGGGTTGATATTTGCCAGTTCAATTACATCATTGAAAGCATCAAAAACTAACAAGGTTTTGCTTAAAGCTGAAGCGGCGTGAGATGCAGTGGGAGGATTTTTTGATTTCAACAAATCAATCAAAGATTGCACATTGTATCCACCTACCATCGTCCCTAACAAATATACCGCCCATTCAGGCGCAATCAAAGGACTGGCGATCTCCCCTTTGGCAATGGCGGTGAGGAATCCAGCTTTCACGTAAGCAGCAGGATCTACTCCGGGAGGAACGCGATCGCGCAATAATTCTAGTAAGTACTCCTCCTCCCCAGCAGGTGGATTTTTCAGCAACTCGCAAAGTTCTGAAGTTTCTTGCGCCGAAAGCGGTAGCGGCGGTATTCCCAACTTCGCCCGTTCTTCTACCTGCTGACGATAACCTGACAACATCAACTATTCTCCTAATCTATCTCTTCGTTATATTAGTTACTTTATCGCTATTTAGGAGAGAGTATGTTATGGGATAACGATTTTGTACATATTGAATGATTACTTCAAGGATATTAGTCCAAATAATTTAATTTTTTAATATATTAATTATTTACTAACTAATAAAAGGAAAGTTTTGCTATATTCTAGTAAAAGTTAATAGTAAAAAATCAAATAATGATTAAATTAGGATGGTTTATTTGCAGAAAAAGTATCAATTGATGACAACTTTCGTAGTTGCTTTGTTAACAGCGATCGCAATTCCGCTTTTACCTCCCCTAGTAAATCTAGTAATTGGCAGATCCCCTACTCCTTTAGAGCGAGTACGCATCGATGCAATAACCGTAGTGGGAAAAGAGGGTTTTTTCCGCGTAGGAAAATCCACTCAAGGACGCTGGTGGTTTATCGATTTTGAAGCAAAGGCACTGCTTTTATCAGGTATCCTTCGGTTAATGAAGAATCTCCCATCATAGGTTAGCTTAACGGTGAGAGTGTCAATTCCCTTTCCCTTAGCGGATTCAAATTACGGATGACAGATGTGTAATATTTAAATTTTAATTACAAAAACATTAAATATTTTGGCAGAAATACTCAGTAATTCACAGGATATGATAAAATTTGCCATTAAATGAAAAAATATGTAAAACAGAGAATTGGGTAACACTATCAAAGTAGAATTTCAGGGAAAATACGTAACTTGTTAAAAAGTTTATCCTCACATTCCGCAATCTTCACCAAGACAAGTGATTAAGATGTTTGCGACAGTAATAATAACAAGCTCATAAGTCACACTAAAAGCTTAGAGTGTCCACAAAGCTATTACCACCTGATTTCATTGGTTATAAGTACTATGTCTAACAAACAAGTTAAAATTAAATTTCCCGTCTGGCGTTTTCTCAACCAGCCTTTGTTTAGTTCTAAAACTAAATTAATATTAAATCCTCATAAATTCTGGTACTTATACAGAATAGAATTATTAGAACGCTGCCTTGCTAAAAAGTGCGAATCAGAGGGCCGTCATTATAATTAAAATTTATTTGGGTTTCTGGCAGCAGTTAAGGGCAGGAGAGCAGAGGAGCAGGGGAGCAGAGGAGCAAAGGAGCAGAGGAGCAGGGGAGCAGGGGAGAAAATTATTGAAAACTTATCCTATTCTCTTTCCCCTTTCTTCCCTTCTGCCTTCTGCCTTTCTTCCCTTCTGCCTTCTGCCTTCTGCCTTCTGCCTTTTAACTACTCACTACTAAGTTATCTCGGTGAACTACGGTTTCTGCACCGGAATAACCCAAAATTGCAGTAATTTCGGCTGATTGACGACCTTGAATTTTTTTTAGTTCACTACTACTATAATTGACAATTCCTCTGGCAATTTCTCGACCTGTGGTATCGCACAGTTGCACTGCATCAGAGGTATGAAATTCACCTTCTACTTGCGTAATTCCGGCAGCTAATAGAGATTTTCCAGCTTTGGCGATCGCATTTACTGCCCCTTGATCCAGATAGATTTTACCAGACGTAACTAAACCATAAGCAATCCAGCGTTTCCGAGCATTTCCGGGTTGGGGTTGAGGTTCAAAATGAGTACCTATTGGTTCCCCGGCGAGAATTTTATCAATATTTCCAGGGTTTTTGCCTTCTGTAATCACCGTGCGAACACCAGCAGCAGTAGCGATTCGGGCAGCGGCAATTTTAGTCATCATACCACCAGTACCCCACTGAGAACCGCGATCGCCTGTTTGCACTTGTAATTCTGCTAGTTGATCGATGCGCGTCACTAAAGTAATAGGTTGGGCATCGGGGTTACTGCGCGGATCTGCCGAATAAAGTCGATCGACATCTGTGAGTAAAAACAGCCAATCTGCCTCTAATAAACTAGCGACTCTGGCGGAAAGAGTGTCATTATCGCCGAATTTTAACTCTTCAATGGCGACAGTATCATTTTCATTGACAATAGGGATGACACCCAACTTTAATAAAGCTTGAAAAGTGTTGTGAGCATTGACATAACGACTGCGCTGTACTAAGTCGCTACGAGTGAGTAATACTTGTGCGATCGGCTGTTGTAAAGAAGTAAATAAATCATCATAAACACGCATTAATCTACCCTGTCCCACAGCAGCTACAGCTTGTTTCACCGCTATATTCCGGGGACGTTCATGTAGTCCCAGACGGGCGCAACCTACACCCACTGCCCCTGATGATACTAAAACAACATTGTTTCCCGCAGCACGGAGACGACTTAAAACTTCAACTAAACCAGCTATTGTGGAGAGAGCTAAGTTACCAGTAGCGGGATTGGTTAAGCTAGAAGTACCAATTTTCACAACTATAGTCTGATTCATAAAATCGATCGATTTTAGATTTTATCCGAATAGTAATTCTACATTTTCTTTGTACATCCCCCCGCCCCCCTGCTACTTATTTAATATGGCGTTTTTTCGCAGGGATAGTTGCGCCGAGAATTTGGGATAGCCAAACTTCTAGAGTGTGAATTGGGTAAGATTGGATTGCTTCTCCAGTAGGGACGATCGGTTCTACTAAAATAGTGAACATTCCTAAACGATTACCTGCTAAGACATCAGTAAATAAGCGATCGCCTACCATTGCTACTTGTTCTATGGGCAAATTCATTTGTGAAACAGCCCTTCGCAGTTTGCGGCGAGAAGGCTTGCTAGCACCCAAAATGTAGGGTAGATTCAAAGCTTGAGCAATTCTACCAATTCTCAATTCACTTATGTTATTACTTACCAGCCACAATTGAGCTACTTGACGAATTTCTTCGACCCAGTGTAGTAGTTCATCCGAAGCTTGAGAAACTTTCATAGGTACTAAAGTTTCATCCACATCTAACACCAAACCCTTGATCTGGTAGTACTCTAGAATTTCTGGTGTCAGACGGAGAATTGTGCCTTCTAAAATTAAGTCTGGCTGTAACAGTGCGCCCCAAGACATAAGAATTTATTTGGTAATTGGTCATCAGTAAAGGGCTAGTGTTTGAGTTTTTCCTGATGAGTTTTGCAGGATAAAAACTGCTATCTACAAAACTCATCAACCTCATTCTCTTACCAAATTAGTGATTAATTTGGTTGAGCAGTTGTGCCCTGGTTTTGTTGTACTCGTTGTTTGCGAATCGCTGCCACAGCTGCTTCATGTTCTGCCAAAGTGCGACTGAAGACATGAGTACCATCGTAACGAGCCACAAAAAACAGATAATCGGTTTTTTCTGGAGTCAGGGTAGCTTGTAAACTAGCTTTTCCTGGACTGGCGATCGGGGTTGGTGGTAAACCTCGATTCAGATAAGTGTTATAAGGAGAGGGAGTTTTGACTTGCTTAAAAGTCAAGGGTTGATCGGCTGTTTGTTGGATATTTAATCCATATTCAACCGTTGGATCGGCTTCCAGTTTCATGCCCTTTTGCAAGCGTTGGGTAAACACACCTGCAATGCGGGGACGTTCTGCCGGAATCACCGCCTCTTTTTCTACGATACTGGCAAGAGTCACCCATTGGAGAAGGTTAAGCTTAGTTTGTTGGGGATTTTGTTGGTAGATTGGCAGAGCTACTTCCTCAAACCGTTTGATCATGCTATTGATAACTGCTTGGGGAGTAATGCCTCCGCTAGCTATTTGGTAAGTGTCAGGGTACAAAAAGCCTTCTAGATGAGGTAGACCAGTGGGTAGCCAAGGAAATCGATCGCGAGGAATTTTTTTGGTAGCGGCAATAAATTCTTGGGCGGTAAAAAAGCCTTGGGATTCAAAGTAAGCAGCCATTTGCTTGAGCGATCGACCTTCCGGGATCGTAAAGCTAACTTGTAAGACACTACCTTGACTAATTTGTTCAGCAATTTCTGCTAAAGACTGAGAGGGAGAAAGCTGGTAAGTCCCCGCTTTAAACACACCTTTATTTTGGGTATTTAACCAGCGTGCCCAAAGATCCCAAGCATTACTAGAACGAATTAACCCCGCTGATTCCAAGTAACTACCAATTTCCTTGCTAGTAGAACCAGAAGGAATTTGAATTTGTACTGTTTTTTCAGCGTCTGGTGCTTCGGTAGAAGATGGCTTAGGCACGGGGGGTGCTGTCGCCCAACTCCACCAAGTCCAACCTTGCCAAGCACATAGCGCGATTACAGCAGGAAATAGTGCCAGGTAGAAAAAAAATTTAGAGAAGCGTTGCACAATGCTCATCTGGAAATAGCATCAATCAGAAAACACAACCTCGGTGATTAGTATGCCACTTAGTTTCCTAATTGCAAGCAAGTTCTAGTGGAAGAAGGCTCCAAGGCAGAAAGTTTTTCTGTTCAGCTTTTCACCTATTTCCCACTGCTCAATCATTTCTGCCACGCGGCACTTAGAGGTCATACTGCAAGAATCTCCGCCCTTGTAGGGCGGAGATTGTCAATTATTCCATTTGATTAAACAATTGCTCTTCTAGTAGAGGTCGGACTCGTTCATATTCTTCCTCTGAAAGTAACTCTGCTTTTCCCTCGTCGTTAAAACGACCGAAGAAAACCAAGGGAGCTAAAGGAGTGTAGATGCTGTAGTCCTTGTTTTCATGACGGAAATTGGCTAATAATTGCAGTTCCTCTGGTTCTACTGGAGGTTGCATGGGGTTAGCGTCTTCGTCTTGTATTTCCAAAGTCAGTAGGTTTTCTTCGTCAACGGGGGGGAGTTCGCCTTCTACAGTCAAGACGAAGGGAGTAGTTTTGAGTTTGAGGTTTTTTTCTGCCAAGACAGCTTTAGCACTGCCGAAAATTTCCTTAATAGTTGCTTCATCTTGAACTACGGATAATTCTTCTGCTTCTGGATCGCCAATAAAAATATCGACGGAGGCATCAACTGGCAGCAGAACAAGATATTCATCGTCTTCTAGCTCAATATATTCCTCTACGTAGCAGAGAAGTTCGCGTCCTTGTTGATCGATCAAGCTGACGATATCTTCTTCTTCCTGAGAATATCCATTTTCTCTGTTTTCAGACATGGTTAGGCTCCAAAGGAGGGGAGTATTATTGTCGTTTACGACGTTCGTCCAACCATTGTTGCAGAATTATTGCTGCGGCTTTGCGATCGATCAAATTTTTATTTCTAGAGGGGGATCTATTCTCGGCTTTGAGCAGTTCTTCGGCTTGAAAGGAGGTAAGCCGCTCGTCTACATACTCTAAGGGTAAATTTAAGGCTTTAGCATAACTACGGGCGAGTTTTTGCACTTGTTTGGCTTGGTAGCCCAAGGTGCCATCCATTGAGTAGGGTAATCCTACGATTAAAATTTCTACTTCTCGTTCTGCTACTAGTTGTTGAAATTTTGCCAGGTCGTCGGTAAAGGATTTGCGCTCGATGGTGGTCAAACCTGTGGCAATTAAACCTGTGCGATCGCACCCCGCTACCCCGATCCGCTTCCGACCAATATCCAGCCCCAGTGCAGAGATTTGGGGCAGGGGGGCAGGGGGGCAGAG
>NZ_JADEWG010000307.1 GCF_015207735.1 [Phormidium] sp. LEGE 05292 | reverse complement strand
TGTGCCGTTTTATGATTCTAGCTACTTTGTAATGGCTTTCTTATTGGAACGAAGGAATTACTATCCTCGGCTTCTTGAGTGCCATTTTATCCTTCTAGGCTAGTGCCATTTTTTCTTTCAAGTGGCAACTTTCACTAATCATTAAAGCCGTTGCAATGTCTGCATTACTCATTCCCTGGGCTATCAAACGGAGTACCGCCAGTTCTCGTTCACTCAACTCTGTATGGCTCATTCTCTGCAACAGTTTCGCGCCTACCGCCTGCGGCACATACTTCTGACCGCTATGAACAATCCGAATCGCATTTAGAAGTTCGTCGGCTTTCGCATCCTTGAGCAGATAACCTTGAGCACCAGCGTGTAACCCGCGATAAATATCTTCATCTCCATCGTAGGTAGTTAGTACAATAATCCGAGCTTGCTTAAACTGGGCACAAATTGTCGTAATGGCTGCCACTCCATCTATCTGCGGCATCCGCAAATCCATCAGCGTCACATCTGGTTGATATTCCCGAAAGCGATCGATCGCCTGTTGTCCATCCTCTGCCTGAGCAATCACCGTCATTTCTGGATCGCGATTAATAATTGTTGTCAATCCTTGTCTGACAACAGAATGATCGTCAACGATCAAAACACGAATTACAGCAGATTGACTAATCATAATAAGGTGTTAGGTGTTGGGTGTTAGGGAAGAAGAAGGGGTTGGGTGGTAGGTGTTAGGTGATAGAGAATTGTCTTCTCCCTATTCCCTACACCCTGACCCCTATTCCCTATCCCCTGGTTATGACGATTGATTAACAATGACAACAATTTCTGTACCCCGATCGGGCTGACTTTGAATGGTTAGCTGCGCTCCAATGTTCGCTGCCCGTTCACTCATTCCTAATAAGCCGAATCCACCGCTTAATGGAGTGTTACCTACTCGAAATCCTCGTCCATTATCCTTAACCTGCAAGACACATCGTATATTTTCATACGTCAATCCAACTCGAATCTCACTAGCCTCAGCATATTTCGTCGCGTTGGTTAATGCTTCTTGCCCAATTCGGAGTAAGTTATTTTCCACTTCGGGTGGTAGGGAATAGATTGTTCCTTGAATTTCGTAAATCAGAGCCGTGTTAGTCGCCGATCTCATTTGAACCACGAGGCGATTAAGGGCACTCGGTAAATCACCTTCCTCTAGCAACTGGGGACGCAGTGCCCCCACCGATCGACGCGCCTCAGTCAACCCACTACGTGCCAGTTCATCAATCATTTCTAAATGTGCCTGGGTTGCCTCTAAGTCATCCATTAACACTTGATTTGCACCTGTGGTTTGCACCAGAATACCTGTAAACGCTTGGGCCAACGTATCGTGGATTTCGCGGGCCATGCGGTTACGTTCTTCTAAAATTAATGCTTCTTCGGCTCGTTTGCGTTCGCGGAGTGCCGCGTTTCGCTGTTCGCTAATGTCGAGAATTACACCCAACATTCGCACTGGTTGTCCTGCTTTATTATAAATCCCTCGACCTCGACCCACTAGCCAGTGAATGCTCCCATCTGGATAGATTACCCGATATTCAGTTTCAAAGTCGGTATGGGTCGCTAGCGCGATCGCAACCGCTTGCTCGACTCGCTCAATATCTTCTGGATGAACCCGATCGCGCCATACTTGATAGCTACTCTCAACTTCGTTTGGAACCAATCCTAGCAATCGAGCGTGGTTATCATTCCACTCGGTTGTATTCTCCAGAATATTCCAGTTCCAACTGCCGATGTGGGTTAAGTCCATCGTCAGCCTGCGTTGTTCTTCACTATGTCGCAGAGCGTTTTCCACCCGTTGACGCTCTTCAATTTCCTGAGAAAGAAGCAACGTTCGCTCAGCAACTTGTTGTTCCAACATTCGGTTATAATCGGCTAGCAGTCGCTCGGCTTCTTTGCGTTCAGTAATGTCTTGAAAGGCGGCGATCGCATAAGCCACATTGCCTTGTTCATCAAAAACTGGAGTGCCCCACACTTCAACCGGAATAGTTTTATTATTTTGGCGAATGTCTATACCATCAACCGTAGTGCGTTCGCCGCTCAAGGCTCGAATAATCGGTAAGTTCTCACTTGGGTAGATTTGATCTGTTCCTGTTACATAGAATTGATAAACCTCTGAAATTTGGTCGGATGGTACGGTAGGATCAATTTCTTTGCCCATAAGCTGAATGCCTCGCCGATTAGCGTAGTAAGGGCGACCTGCCGCATCAATGATGCCGATTCCAACTGGAATTGCTTCTAGAAATTGAGTCATCTGACTTTCGCTAGCGCGGAGCTTGGAGTAAAGTTTAGCATTTTCAATGGCGATCGCTGCCTGAGTGGAGAGTAGATTCAGAACTTGCGTTCGTTCTGGTGTAAAAGCTCCAACCGTTAATTGGTTCTCCAAATACAGCACCCCGACAAGCTTACTTTGATTCAGCAACGGCATACATAAGAGCGATCGAGTCTGATTCTGCTGAATGTATGGATCGTTGATGAAATTAGGGGTTGGGGGTTGGGG
>NZ_JADEWG010000306.1 GCF_015207735.1 [Phormidium] sp. LEGE 05292 | reverse complement strand
TTAACAACTCTAATTTTAAAATGAAGAATCCTTCTTTTTCATAAGCAGTGAAAACTGTAACGTTTGGTAAGTTTAATAAGGTATCTAGATGAAAATCCATCGTCCTTTTCGGGTAAAATGTAGTGCTAACTACATTTTACCCCATGATGCCGGAAGACCCCTGAACAGGAGAAGATTATCAAGTACAACGATTTGATTGCAAATGCGGTGGTGTTTCACAACACGGTTGATTTAACTGAGGTGTTGTGCGAACTTCAGCGTGAGGGTTATTTGCTGATGCGTTCTGATGTGGCGGCTTTAAGTCCTTATTTGACCAGTCAAATCAAGCGTTTTGGGGAATACTTGATTGATTTGGACGTGGTGCCGCAGGCGTTGGATGAGGAGATGGTGTTGACGTTTTAAGTCATATTGATCCTACCTTTGTGAGGAGTTTCTTTACATTTCTTTACGTCGTGTCCTATTTTGCGCGTATCTCGGCTTTACCCCTATTGAGAAGCGCCTTGTATTTCTCCAAAGAACGGGAATAAATCAATTTTTGTCTGGATTCCATAAAGCGTTGAAATAACGCTACTACTGAAATCTGATTTGGTGTTTCTGGTTTATATTTTGCCAAACTGGGGTCGAAGTTACCAGTAGCCAAATCTCCTTGAATAACCTTGGCTTTCCCCTCAGCCACAATTCGGTTCAGGGGGGTGTCAGCCAGTCCGCAATAAAGATAATGCTGTTTACCTTGATAGCTCCATACCAGCCGGAGTACTCCCTTGAAACTCTGGACTGCTACTGTCCCTTTTCTATTCCGTTGACCAGCCATGTCTGAAACCCTTGAAAACTCGTATCTTAAATTTATCCTTTAAGGTGGCTCAAATCGACATAGTTTGTCATAGCCAACGATGGTGTATGGCAACAGTCAGTATGCTGGTTTAAAAACTAAAACCCGCTACTAGAGCGGGTTTTAACGATCGGAGCGACACGATTTGAACGTGCGACCCCCACTACCCCAAAGTGGTGCGCTACCAAGCTGCGCTACGCCCCGATTTCGTTTTGCTTGTCTAGTATAACACAAACAAAATGATCTGCAACTAGAAAACTTGGAAAGTTTGAATTGCCTGCAATAAGTGGGGGACTGCTTGTGCTGACCAACTGCCTTCGCAACGGCGACCTGAGTTTAGCATTAAGTGTAAGCTGTAAGAGTGGGGATAACCTTCCACTTCCAGCCAAATTAAGTCGGTTTCGGCTTCGGTGGCAATTCTTTCCTCATCCATTAATTCACTCGCCATTTGTTTCATTGTGGCGGCTAATTGCGCGAACAATCGGCAAAAGTCGTTTAACTCTGCTTCTGTGAGTTCGATCGCCCAATCATCCCCACCCAGCAAACCCTGAAATTCCTCAGCGTTGGGGTTCCATCCTATTCGCCAACCAACACCACTTTTAATCAATTTGTCATTTGTCATTTTTACTAGGATTTAAGGATAAAAGGATTGACCGGATTGCTTTTATATTCTGAATCAGAAATCATGAACATCCTCAAATCTGAAAATCCTGGTCAAAGTTTAAGTTGCTGTGCGTCTCCAGGTTGGGGTAAGGAAGGTAAAGACCTATCAGGGTTGGGAGTGGGAGTTGGTGTGGGAGTTGGTTTTGGCGTGGGTTGAGATTCAGCGGCGACGTTGGGGTTAAAAATGCTGACGAGGGTGTTGACTAAAGCATCTCTTTGGGCACGAGTCATGCGAGTAATCACAGCGCGATCGTTATCCATTGGATTTTGCCGCAAAGTATCTCCACCAGGATACACACCTTCAAACATTACCTCATTCACGCCCAAATAATCTGCGATCGTCAATTTCCAATCCAAGCGGTAAATTGGTGGACGACCTTTGACATACATATGATACCGAATCAAGCGAGCGACTAAAGTATTGCTTGTCGCCTGTTTTCCCGTTTCCTTGCTGATATATTGATTTTCTTTTGGTAAATCTGGCAGCAGTTCATAAACTCTCCGCCAAATATCTTCTATTATAAATCTTTGGGGATTCTGACTCGGTGCATTTTGCGCTTTTACAGGTTGGAGAGTGAATAAATTTAGGTTGTTTGATGGTATGTGCAATGATGGCAAAACCGTTAAACCCAAAATTGTTAAGGCTACAAGTGCAAATCTCGCTTTTTTAGTCATTGGTAATTAGTTATTGGTCATTAGTCATTTGTTATTGTTGACTAACAAAGCACAAAAGACCAATAACTAATGACTTTATTCCCCGATAATTTCTGGTTGAGTTAACTCATCAGACATTTCAATGATTGCCCGAATTACAGGTTTCATCATTGGATCATCAATATTTTCAAAATCTTCATAACGGCGACGTTTGGCACGATTCGCCACCTGTACCGTAATCCGGTAACGGTTGGAAGCTGCTTTAATTAAATCTTCCGCCCGATACATTACTTGGGTTTGGCTAGTCTCAAATTTGGAGCGCTTGTACATAAAACCCTGCTCTAGAGGTCATTTTCCAGTGTAGCAGAGGGCAGAGGGGCAGAGGGGCAGAGGAGCAG
>NZ_JADEWG010000042.1 GCF_015207735.1 [Phormidium] sp. LEGE 05292 | reverse complement strand
CCTCCCCACCTCCCCAACTTTCCCCTGAGACACTGTAACAGTGCTACGATTGCGACAGATAAAGAATTGTGATAGTGAAGGATCGAATGGTAGAGTTAGACAAATCAATATCCTTTGACGGGAGGGATATTAGATTAAAGGTTGGCCTCCTTGCTCCACAGGCTGGTGGTTCCGTTCTTATTCAATCGGGTGATACTTGTGTATTAGTGACTGCGACGCGGGCGGCAAGTAGAGAAGGTATCGATTTTCTCCCCTTGTTGGTGGACTACGAAGAAAGACTTTATGCAGCTGGAAGAATTCCCGGTGGGTTTTTGAGAAGGGAAGGTCGTCCACCAGAAAAGGTAACTTTGACAGGGCGGTTAATAGACCGTCCCTTGCGTCCTTTGTTCCCCAGTTGGTTACGGGATGACATTCAAATTGTCGCAACTACATTGTCAATGGATGAGCAAGTACCACCCGATGTGTTAGCGGTGACAGGGGCTTCCATTGCGGCAATGTTGGCTAAAATCCCGTTTAATGGGCCAATGGCGGCAGTGCGGGTTGGTTTGGTGGGAGATGATTTTATCATTAATCCTACCTACGCGGAAATCGAAGCTGGGGATTTAGATTTAGTAGTTGCGGGTTCCCCAGAAGGCGTGATTATGGTAGAAGCTGGGGCGAACCAATTGCCAGAAGCTGATATTATTGAAGCGATCGACTTTGGTTACGAAGCAGTACTCGACTTAATTGCAGCTCAGAAAGACCTGCTCAAAGAACTAGAAATTGAGCAAGTTCACGAAGAAAAACCAGTTACAGACAGTAACTTGGAAAATTATATTCGCGATCGCGCCACCGACCCAATCAAAGAAATCCTCAAGAAGTTTGATTTCGACAAAAACCAACGGGATGAAGCATTAGATGAAATTAAAGCTGGCATTGAAACTGGAATAGCCGAACTGCCAGAAGAAGACCCCATCCGAGTTGCAACTACTCAAGATGCTAAAGCCTTGGGCAATGTCTTCAAAGATATTACCAAGAAACTGATGCGCCGTCAGATAGTCGAAGAAAACGTGCGCGTCGATGGTCGTAAACTCGATGAAGTACGACCTGTTTCTTGTCGTGTCGGAGTCTTACCCCGGCGAGTTCATGGTAGCGGTTTATTCAATCGCGGACTTACTCAAGTCATGTCAATTGTCACCTTGGGAACACCTGGAGACGCGCAAGAACTCGCTGACGACTTGCACCCAGAAGACGAAAAACGCTACCTGCACCATTACAACTTCCCTCCCTACTCCGTTGGCGAAACAAAACCCTTACGTGCCCCAGGCAGAAGAGAAATTGGTCACGGTGCTTTAGCAGAAAGGGCAATTGTCCCGGTTTTACCACCAAAAGACCAATTTCCCTATGTCATTCGTGTAGTTTCGGAAGTACTTTCTTCTAACGGTTCTACTTCAATGGGTTCCGTTTGTGGTTCCACTTTAGCTTTAATGGATGCCGGAGTTCCGCTGATTAAACCAGTTAGCGGTGCTGCAATGGGATTAATTAAAGAAGGTGAAGAAGTCCGCATCTTAACAGATATTCAAGGAATTGAAGATTTCTTAGGTGATATGGACTTCAAAGTAGCAGGGACAGATACAGGAATTACTGCCTTGCAAATGGATATGAAAATCAATGGTTTGCCCATAGAAACCATTGCTAAAGCTATTCACCAAGCACGTCCAGCCAGATTACATATTTTAGAAAAAATGCTGGCTGCCATTGACCAACCACGTACCGAAATGTCGCCTTTTGCGCCACGTTTACTAATGCTCAAGATCGATCCAGAATTGATTGGTTTAGTAATCGGCCCTGGTGGTAAAACTATTAAAGGCATTACCGAAGAAACTGGTGCCAAAATCGATATTGACGATGATGGTACAGTCACAATTTCTGCAATTGATGTGGAAAAAGCGGAACGCGCCAGAGGAATTGTCCAAGGTTTAACTCGCAAGTTAAATGAAGGCGATGTTTACGTTGGTCGGGTGACAAGAATTATTCCCATTGGTGCTTTTGTGGAATTTTTGCCCGGAAAAGAAGGCATGATTCATATTTCCCAATTAGCAGACTACCGAGTTGGGAAGGTAGAAGATGAAGTGGGAGTTGGCGATGAAGTGATTGTAAAAGTGCGGGAAATTGACAACAAAGGTCGGATCAATTTAACTCGCTTAGGCATTCACCCAGATGAAGCTGCGGCGGCTCGTTCTGCGGCAAATCGTTAAACTCCAAAAGTAAAGTAGCAAGGCGGTTGCAATATTTAGCGATCGCTTCGCAAATTGCGGATATCATCATCTAAAATATCCGCAACATTTACCCACTTTTGGGGCAGAGGAGCAGGGAAGAGGAGATAATATTAAATAGGGTTTCTATTATGACTCAAAATTTATCAGAAGTTGAATATAAAACCAACGAATTATACGAAACTGATTTTTATGCTTAGACTGTGGAACAAGCAAAATTTTTGCGAAATGAGGATTGGCATAATTTAGATATTCCCAATTTAGTTGAGGAGATTGAGTCTTTGGGTAGGCAGGAACAAACTCAGTTAGAAAGTCGTTTAGAAGTTTTAACTGGGCAATTGCTAAAGTGGGAATTTCAACCTAATAAACGTTCTAAAAGTTGGTTTTTCACCATTCGGGAACAAAGACGCAAAATAATTAGACTTATCCAAAGAAATCCTAGTTTGCAACCTTACTTACCCAAAGCTTTAACAGAAATTTATCCAGATGCTTTAGATTTAGCTTTGCGCGAGACATCTTTAGCAAAAGAAAACTTCCCCCAAGAATGTCCTTACAGTTTAGAAGAAATATTAAATGCTGAATTTTTCCCTGGTGAACAACTAGAATCCGATCCAAATTAATAGCATATTTTTAGGGTGCCTCAGACAGGATAATTTTAGGCTTGTAGAGACGTTGTATACAACGTCTCTACATTAGACTGAAGAATACCCAGATTAGAAGCCACAAAAGCTACTTCCCAAAAAATAGATATATTTCTTTTTCTTCCCTGCTTCCTAACTTCTGATTACCGACTACCGACTACCGACTACCCAACTAGCTAGCAAAACTGACCCCAGAAGCCTTAAACTGGAGTTTACCCTATAATGTTTGTCCCTACAAAGTAACTGTGCGAAAAAAAGTTATCGCTGGCAACTGGAAAATGTACAAAACTCAGGCGGAAGCGTCGGAGTTCTTGCTGAATTTCTTATCCACCTTAGAAGATACCCCGGAAGATAGGGAAATTGTTCTGTGTGTTCCTTTTACTGATTTGGGTATTTTGTCCAAGAGTTTGCATGGTAGTCGCGTGCAACTGGGTGCCCAAAATGTTCACTGGGAGGAACAAGGCGCTTATACTGGCGAAATTTCAGGCCCTATGCTCACGGAGATTGGGGTACGATATGCGATCGTCGGTCACAGCGAACGCCGTCAGTATTTCAACGAAACTGATGAAACTGTGAATCTGCGGCTTAAAGCAGCACAACGTTATGGTCTTACTCCCATTCTCTGTGTTGGTGAAAGTAAGCAACAAAGAGATGCTGGAGAAACTGAATCTTTGATTATTCATCAGTTAGCAAAAGGTCTAATTGATGTCGATCAAAATAATTTGATTATTGCTTATGAACCGATTTGGGCGATCGGTACTGGTGATACCTGCGAATCAACAGAAGCTAACCGAGTGATTGGGTTAATTCGCTCTCAATTAACTAATCCTGATGTTCCCATTCAGTACGGCGGTTCTGTTAAGGCTAATAATATCGATGAGATTATGGCTCAACCAGAAATTGACGGTGCCTTAGTGGGAGGTGCTAGCCTAGAACCTGATAGTTTTGCTCGAATTGTAAATTATCAGTAGCATCAGTTGTCATTGGTCATTAGTCATTAGTCATTGGCGATTAATTATTTTTCAAATACTAATGATAAATGACAACTAACAAATGACCAATGACCAATGACAATTGACAATTGACTAATGACTAATGGCTAATCACGAGTTAATTATTCGCGATCGCACTTTTACCTGGGGAAAACGCACTTATTTAATGGGCGTTTTGAATGTCACCCCGGATAGTTTTAGTGATGGGGGAGATTTTAATAATTTAGATGCGGCTATCTCCCAAGCAAAATATTTGGTAGAATCTGGTGCAGATATTCTCGATATTGGTGGTGAATCAACTCGTCCTAACTCGGCAGAAGTTTCTATAGAAGAGGAACTAAATCGAGTTTTACCTGTTATTAAATCTATTCGCCAAGAGTTAACAATTCCGATTTCTGTAGATACGACAAAAGCAGCAGTGGCAAAAGCGGCTGTGATTGCTGGTGCAGATATTGTTAATGATATTTCTGGCGCTACTTTTGACCCGGAAATGTTGCCAACTGTTGCGGAATTGAATGTACCAATTGTGTTAATGCACATCCGAGGAACACCGCAAACTATGCAAAAATTGACAGATTATCAAGATTTAATTGGCGAGATTTTGCAGTTTTTTCAACAGCAAATTGATGCTGCTATAGCTGCTGAAATTGACCCTGGTAAAATTATTATTGACCCTGGTATTGGGTTTGCCAAAAATCATCAGCAAAATTTGGAAATTTTACGGAGATTGCCCGAATTTAAAACTTTGAATTGTCCGATTTTAGTGGGAGTATCGCGTAAAAGTTTTATTGGACATATTTTAAATCAACCAGATGCGAAACAAAGAATTTGGGGAACTGGTGCGGCTTGTTGTGCTGCGATCGCAAATTCTGCCGATATTCTCCGAGTTCATGATGTTAAAGAAATGCGTGATATTTCCCTAGTTGCTGATGCAATATGGCGAGTTTAATTACAATTAATCATCATCTGTTTCCTGAATTTTTGAGGGATTTTTTTCTAGTTTTAGCAATTCTGCTAATGCTTCATTTAATACTGCTGGATTCATAAATAATATTTTTGAATTCGGACTTTCACTCAATTTTGAGTTAGCATCTACATATTTTTGGGCTAAGAAAAACTGCAATACTTCTTGACCATGAGTTTGTTTTTGTAAGGCTTGAGAAATTTTTGCCATATATTCAGCAGTACCTTCTGCGTCTAAGATAGCGGCTCTTTTTCTAATTTCGGCTGCTCTTTGTTCTTCCATTGATTGTAAAACTTTAGGTGCAGGTTTAATATCTTTAACTTCCACTCTGGTTACTTTCACACCCCAAGCTTCTGTTGCTTCATCTAATTGATGTAATAGTTGTTGGTTGATTTCTTTTCTACTGGAATAAGTTTCTTCCAATTTCATTTGACCAATTTCCGATCGCAAAGTGGTTAAAACCAATGTTTCAATGGCTTTTTCTACATCATCGATCGTATAATAAGCTCTTTGCATATTGAGTATTTGCCAATATACCACAGCATCAGCTTTTAGCGACACATTATCACTAGTAATTGCATCTTGAGGTTCAATATCTAAAACCTGTTCTCTAGTGGTTTCTTCCCAAACAATTGTATCCAAAAACGGCACAATAAAATTTAAACCAGGTTTCAAAGTTGTACGATATTTTCCCAGGCGTTCTACTAATGCTTCCGAACCTTGATTAATCACCTTTGCTGAACTAATTGAACCGATACTAGCGCCAATAATTAACAAAAAAAACGCAGATATGATCGCTTCCATAATAATTAGTTTTGAGTTAAGCTCAAAATTTCCTCCCTTTCTTCTCCTATTCTAACCTTGATTAATTTTTCTGGGATTTAGCAACAAACTTTAACCATTGAGAAATACTTGATGGTAATTCCCTGCTAAGTCGTAATGCTAATTTAGGAGTAGAGAGAAATTGGGCATAACTGGGAGTTAAAAAAGATTGGTAATTAACAGCTTCCGAGGTAAATTGTTTGATAAAAGCTAGGCTAACACCCCGGATTAATTGCCGTAAAGGTTCAACTTCTTCTCCGGTACGTTCTTTAAGCAAAGTAATTTGTTGAGCTAAGTTTTGGGGATTTCCTACGCTTAAATGTGTTGCGCCTACTGCTGTAATCAAATACTTTTGACCTCCCAATTGTTTAAAAGGTTCTAATTGATGAGTAATTGCTGGAGTAAAAGCGTCTTCTGTACTAGCTAAAGTTAAGGTGGGAACTCTGACTTTTCTTAACCCTGTTTCACCAAAAAGTTGCCCAACAACTGGATTCAAAATAATTGCACCGACGATGCGCGAATCTCCTAATACCGGAACTTTTGACAAATCAGTAGCAGCACATTGTAACCATTCTCCCGGAGATTGTAACAATGGGATAACTGATTTACAAGTTTGGCGTAAGGCTGGTAAATTTAACTCGGCTCCGGCTAAAGCTAAAGCGGTATAACCACCTAAAGAATGACCAATTACGACAACTTGTTTGGTATTAAATTTGCCTTGTGATTCGCTAAATTTTTGATTTTTTTGTGCTAGTTTATCTAGTAAAAAACTAACATCTTTTGGCCGATCGACAAACTCTGATGCAGGCATTAAATCCTGTGGTTTATCACTAATTGATGCTTGAGAAACCCAAGTAGCATTACTCCCTGGATGTTCTAATGCTGCTACAGTAATTCCATAAGAAGCTAGATGAAGAGCTAAATAGTTTAAAAATTTGCGATCGGCCCCAAAACCATGAGACATTACTACTAATGGCCCTTGGGTATTATTCGCATAATATAAATCTACTGCAATGTTACGATTCCGCTCAGAATCTTTCAAGTATAAAGTTTGCTGTTTTACTTGTTCTATACCTAATTCTGCTGGATTGAAATTATAATTAAATCTGGGAGTATTAACATCTAATTCTCGCTTTAATAAAGGCCCAAGAGCTTCACTTTGCCAATAAGAAGGGTTAAACTGTAAAGCCAGACCAATTAAAGAAGTAGCCTCAATTGTTACATCTTTGCCCGGAATTGCTCGTAATACTCCAACTAAACTTAACCCATTTGCTTGTCTAGCAGCTAAAGAAATTGCCGCTTGTAAATCTTCAATTCTTGTATTCGGAAAAGCACGTCCGAAAGTTTTGAGCAGCTGTTCTGACATTGGCGATCGCAACCACTCCTGTAAAACTTTATCAGTCATTTGCGGATCGAGTTGCAACCGTTGAGAAAGTAATTGTTGCACTCTAGGAGTAAAAATCACTGACAAAGCTTGAAGATTTTTTGGTAATTCGCCTGTCTTGGCAAAGCGTTCTAAATCAGATACACTAATAGATTGTTGAAAAGGGCCTAACTGTAAAGTTAATCTTTCTACTGCCGTAGCTGGTGCTACTATTCCCAAACTTAAAACCAACCCAAGAAACAATTGACTTAAACGCAGACGCAACCAAGGTAATTTTTTCATAGCATTGCACTTGATAAATGTGAGATTTAAATTCAAATTCTAGGATAATCAATGCTCAGGCTTTTAGTACTAAAAAGCTGTTGAGTATGAATCCAAACTCTACAATCCAAATTCTAAAATCTGTAACTGCTAGTTAAATGGGTTCTACAAGAATTTCAGCTTTTTTATGCTGAAGTCAACAAAAAAGCAATAGTACTATAATTCTATCTATAGATAGATTAATTTTATTAATCAACTAGGAGAAAATATATCAGAATATTCAGTGCAATTGATCTCATGTACTAATCGGCAATGACTCCGGCTGAAGAGATAGTAGTTCCGACTCAACAAATGGCTACCACCCGGCTTTGGGTCCAATTACTGTGACGATAATGAACTCTAATACGTCTGAAAATATCTTTGTCGGCGACAGCGAGATGGCGTTACTGATGAGATCTCTCGACTGGTCGCAAACGCCATTAGGCCCGGTATCCGGTTGGGCACAGAGCTTGAAAACCTTGATCGGCATTCTCATGAGTTCTCGCTATCCCATGTTCGTTTGGTGGGGGCGCGAGTATGCCAACCTCTACAACGATGCCTATCGTCCAATGCTTGGTACTAGCAAGCATCCTCAATTTTTAGGAAAGTCTGCTAAGGACTGCTGGGCAGGGATTTGGGATGTAGTGGGACCACTCGCTGATAACGTTCTGAACACAGGTCAATCCACTTGGTCTGAGAATTTGCTGTTGATTATGGATCGCAATGGCTATGCAGAAGAAGCTTACTTTACCTTCTCCTATAGCCCTGTGCGTGACGAGAGTGGTGGAGTGGGAGGGATTTTCTGTGCAGTCATTGAGACCACTAAGCAGGTGATCGGAGAACGTCGGCTACGATCGCTCCGGGAATTAAGCTCCTCTACTGTAGAAGCCAAAACGGTTGAGCAAGCCTGTCAGCTAGCGATCGCTACTCTGTCTGCTAATATTCACGATATTCCCTTTGCTTTGTTATACCTGGTAGAACCAGATGGCGATCGCGCCCGTTTAGTCAGCACAACCACCAACATTCAACCAGGAACGATCGCCAGTCCTGGACAGGTAGATTTAACTCAGGAAAGCGACCTCTGGAATCTATCACGAGTAAATCAAACCAAAGAAACTGAATTGGTCGAAGACCTAACAGTGCGTTTTGGTGAATTACCTGGAGGTGCTTGGTCAGAATCTCCTCATGCTGGCTTGGTCATCCCACTTACCAAGTCAGGGCAAACACAGCATTTAGCTGGGTTTTTGGTAGTTGGTGTTAGTCCTCGACGGGCGTTGGATGATGAGTACCGAGGATTTTTCGATTTAGTTGCCAGTCATGTAACTACAGCGATCGCCAATGCCCAGGCATACGAAGCAGAACGTAAACGCGCCGAGGCATTAGCCGAACTAGACCGTGCCAAAACCCTCTTTTTTAGTAACGTCAGCCATGAGTTCCGCACCCCATTAACGCTCATGCGGAATCCACTGGAAGATATTTTAGCCAACCCTTCAGGCCCGAACCCGCGCGATCGCCAACAGTTAGAAATAGTTTATCGGAACTCCCAGCGATTGCTGAAGTTGGTCAATACTTTGCTGGACTTCTCCCGGATTCAATCCGGGCGGATTGAAGCAGTTTATGAGCCGACCGATCTAGCAATGTTAACCGCCGATCTTGCTGGGGTATTTCGTTCTGCAATTGAACGAGCTGGAATCAGTTTACAGGTAAATTGCCCGCCACTACCGCAACCTGTTTATGTAGACCGAGAGATGTGGGAGAAGATCGTCCTCAACCTACTCTCCAATGCCTTCAAATTCACCTTTGCCGGAGAGATTACGGTTTCCTTGAGGTGGTGCGACTGTGAAAATAAGATAAATCCAGTTATCCTCTCATCCTCCCAAGTCATTCTGGAAGTGCGAGACACAGGAACGGGCATTCCCAGCGAAGATTTGCCCCATATTTTTGAGCGATTCCATCGAGCGAAGGGGGCAAGAGGAAGAAGTTATGAAGGGTCGGGCATTGGTTTGTCATTAGTTCAAGAGCTAGTGCGCTTGCATGGCGGCACGATCGAAGTCAGTAGTGCGATCGATCGCGGAACTTGCTTCACCGTATCAATCCCCACTGGATATGCTCACTTACCAAGCAATCGCATTAGCGCCACCCGCACTCTAACATCAACAGCAACGGGAGCCACGCACTATGTTGACGAAGCCTTGCATTGGCTACCAGAAGAGGCAGGGGAGCAGGGGAGTAGGGGAGCAGGGGAGAGATATCAAACAGATGTTTCCCCGCTGCCCCTGTGCTCCTCCGCCCCGCTGCCAAGTTCGGCCCGGATTCTGTTAGCTGATGACAACGCCGATATGCGAGCTTATCTGAAACGTTTGTTGAGTCAGCAGTATGAAGTAGAAACTGTGGCAGATGGGGTGGCGGCTTTAGCTGCTATTCGCCAGCAACTTCCCGACTTGGTGCTGGCAGATGTGATGATGCCAGAACTCGATGGTTTTGAGTTATTGCGGGAGTTGCGGAGCAATCAACAAACCAAAGAATTGCCGATCGTTCTGCTTTCTGCCCGTGCTGGGGAAGAATCGCGCATCGAAGGATTAAAAGCAGGAGCAGACGACTATTTAACTAAACCTTTCTCCGCCCGCGAACTATTGGCGCGAGTGGAAGCAACCTTGAAGCTGGCACAACTACGGCGAGAAGCAACTCAGCGAGAGCAAACACTGCGACAGGAAGCCCAAACAACCAAGCAAACACTCGAAACCATTTTATCGAGTATCAGCGATGGGTTTTATACGCTCGATCGCGACTGGCGCTACACTTATGTCAACGATCGCTTATGCGAAATAGCTGGGAAGCAGCGAGAAGAACTGCTCGGTTATAACCATTGGGAGTTATTTCCTGATGCGGTTGGAACAGAGGTGTTTGTTCAATTTCATCGATCGGTGAATGAACAAACGCCTCTCCAGTTTGAATATCTTTATTTGCCCTGGAATCGCTGGTTTGAGTTCCGAGTTTATCCTTCATCAAATGGACTAACAATTTTTGTAGTTGAAGTGACCGCTCGCAAACAGGCAGAACTGGTGCTGGTGGAGCAGAAAAAACTACTGGAATTGATTGCACTGGGGCATCCCTTGGATGAATGCCTTTGGGCTCTCTGTACCTCATTGTCCAAATTGAATCCTCGCATCCGTGTTTGTCTCCTACTGACTGATGCCCAAGGACTCACCTTTCCCCGCTCTATCACTCCTGGTTTTTCAGCATCCTTTGGGCAGGGACTCAAGGATGCCCCGATTAATGAATTGTGCATTGGCACCTGCGGTGAGGCAGTCTATTCCGGTCAGCCTGTTACTTGTGCAGACATTGCCAACGACGATCGCTGGTCGCAAGAATGGCGCGAATTATGTATTGCTCACGGCATCCTGGGATGTCATTCTGCGCCCGTGTGGGGTTTCGATCGACACCCCCTTGGATCGCTGATGCTTTGCTTCGATGAAGCGCGGATGCCAACTGACTGGGAGTACCAACTCGCCTACTTTGGCACCCAGGTTGCCAGCATTGCCCTGGAATGCGATCGCTCCAGCGCCAAAATTCAGACACTAAACCAGACCCTTGCTCACCGCGTCGATGAGCTAGAAACTCTGTTCGATCTGTTGCCCGTTGGTGTTGCGATCGCTGAAGATCCAGAATGCAGAATGATTCGATCGAATCGTTACCTTTCCAGGATCGTTCGAGTTCCCGTTGATGCCAATCATTCCCATAGCGTGCCAGATGACGAACGACCTGCTTATCGTGTTTGTCAGGAGGGACAGGAATTACCTGTTGAAGAGTTGCCGATGCAGTATGCCGCTATCCATAACACTGAGGTGAGGGACAAAGTGGTAGATATCGTCCATCCCGATGGTACTGTCATTAAACTACTTTGTTATGCCTCCCCCTTGCACGATGCTCAGGGTAAAGTTAGAGGTGCATTGGGAGGATTTGCCGACATTACCGATCGCATCCGCACCGAAGCCGCCCTACGTCAAAGTGAAGAACGCTACCGCTATTTAGTTGAAGCTACTCCCCAGCTCGTTTGGGCTGCGGATGCTCAAGGACGCAATACATATATCAGCCAGCAGATGTGTGACTATATCGGTTTGCCATCTGAGCAGTTGCTAGATTTGAATTGGCAAACAGTCATCCATCCTGATGATGTGGAACGAATTTCTCGTAGTTGGATGGAATCAGTGCAAAACGGCATTCCCTACGAAGCAGAATATCGGCTCCGAAAGTCAGATGGGACTTACCGTTGGCAGCTGGTGCGAGCCATGCCCCTCCGGGATGAACAGGGTCAAATCAGGCAGTGGTTTGGAGTATTGACAGACATTCACGATAAGCAAGAACTAGAGGAACAGCGATCGCACCTCCTGCAACAAGCACAAACGGCGCGGGAAGAAGCCGAACGCGCTAACCGCATTAAAGATGAGTTTCTCGCTGTTCTTTCCCATGAATTGCGATCGCCCCTCAACCCGATTCTCGGTTGGTCAAGTCTCCTCCAAAATCGCAAGTTGGATGAAGCAACAACTAAGCAAGCTTTGGCAACGATCGAGCGGAATGCCAAACTGCAATCTGAACTGATTGAAGATTTGCTTGATGTTTCTCGGATTCTGCGCGGCAAGCTTAGTCTTACTATCAGCCCAATTAATCTAACGTCGATCGTTCAATCGGCGATCGAAACGGTGCGACTGGCAGCAGAAGCCAAGTCAATTGAGATAAAAACGAAGCTAGACCCTTCCGTAGGTCTAGTTTCAGGCGACTTAACCCGCTTGCAGCAAGTAATATGGAACTTGCTTTCTAATGCTGTGAAATTTACACCTCCACAGGGAAAGGTTGAGGTGCAATTAGAACAAATTAACGATTATGCTCAAATCACAGTCAGCGACACAGGCAAAGGGATTCACCCAGATTTTTTACCATTCGTGTTTGACTATTTCCGGCAAGAAGATAGCGCCACTACCCGCAAGTTTGGCGGATTGGGACTGGGGTTAGCGATCGTGCGGCATCTGGTGGAACTGCATGGTGGAACGGTGAAAGCGGATAGCCCTGGAGACGGTAGTGGTGCTAATTTCATGGTGAGATTGCCCCTAATGCCAAGTCAGCCAATATCTAATATGGATCAATTATCAGAACCATCCCTAAATTTGCAAGGTATCCAAATTTTAGTGGTTGATGATGATACTGATACACGAGACTTTGTTGCTTTTGTATTGGAAGAGGCGGGGGCAAGGGTAATTGCAGTTTCTTCTGCTAGGGAAGCAATGACAGCCCTAACACAATCCCTTTGCGATGTTTTACTCAGCGATATTGGGATGCCGGAGATGGACGGTTATATGCTGATGCAGCAGATCAGAGCTTTGCCACCGGAACGAGGGGGGCAGATCAAAGCGATCGCTCTGACTGCATACGCGGGAGACCTCAACCAACAACAAGCCTTGCAAGCTGGATTTCAACGGCACCTTGCCAAACCGATCGATCCTCAAGCGTTAATCAAGACGATCTCAAAATTAAAGGATAATTCCTAAATTTTCCCTACTTGCGAAGTTATATTTCATCCGTTTGCTTCGGAATTATATCTTGTAGGGACACGCTTGAAACCCTTGTAGAGACGTTGTATACAACGTCTCTACATTCTTTGAAAGGAGAGGTCTAATGCAATCGGAAACGGTGTTAATTACTTTGGCAAATTTGTTGCAAAGTTGCAGTAAAATTCGGGTAAGAAATGGCAGCAGCTTCAGCGCGATTAATTGTAGTCACACCTTGAGCATTTAAAGCCGCAATTGCTAAACTCATCGCTATTCTGTGATCGGTGAAACTATCAACATCAACACCAGTTAAAGGAGTGCCGCCAGTAATTTCTAAACCATCGGGTAGTTCAGTAACTTTTGCTCCCATTTTGTTTAATTGAGATGCCATAACTGCAATGCGATCGCTCTCTTTCACCCGTAACTCTTCTGCATTGCGAATTACTGTTGTCCCTTCCGCAAATACAGCAGCTACCGCCAAAATGGGAATTTCATCAATTAATCTAGGAATAATATCACCCGCGATTTTACAACTTTTCAACTTGCTATATTTAACCCGTAAATCTGCTACAGGTTCCCCAGCAACTATTCTTTGATTTTCCGGTTGAATATCCGCACCCATCATTTCTAAAACTTCTAAAATTCCGGTGCGAGTGGGGTTAACGCCGACATTTTCCACTAATAATTCTGAACCAGGAACGATCGCACCTGCCACCAACCAAAAAGCCGCAGAACTAATATCACCCGGTACAATTACTGTTTGTCCTTGCAGTTTTGCGCCGCCAGAAACAGTTACACTATTTTGTTCTGGATTTACACTTAATTTTGCCCCAAAAGCTTGCAGCATTCTTTCACTATGATCGCGTGAAAGCGCAGGTTCAATTACAGTAGTTTCTCCTTCTGCCATTAAACCAGCTAACAAAATACAAGACTTAACTTGTGCCGAAGCAATGGGAGAATGATAAGTAATTCCTTGTAACTGCTGACCTTGCACAGCTAAAGGTGCGAAAGAACCACTTTTGCGTCCCCAAATTGTGGCACCCATCTGTTTTAATGGTTGTACTACACGCGACATCGGACGCGATCGCAAAGAACTATCTCCCGTCACCGTAAAAAATCTCCCCTCATGGGAAGCTAAAATTCCCAACATTAACCGTAAAGTTGTGCCAGAATTACCTGCATTCAAAATATCTAAAGGTTCCAGCAAATTACCCAAACCAATACCTTGAACGCGCACTAACTCAGTATTTAATGGGGAAATTTCTGCACCCAAAGCGCGAAAACACTCAGCAGTACTGCGCGGATCTTCTCCTAAAAGTAATCCTTGAATTTGAGTTTCGCCATGAGCAAGAGCACCTAACATTAACGCACGATGAGAAATAGATTTATCTCCCGGTATTTTAATTTTGCCATTTAGCGACAATCCAGAGAGAGGTTTTTCAATTACCAAAGATTGCTGATTTTCTACAACTTTTAGCCTGACGAAGGGAACTGACATTGGGATAGACTGGTGGTGGACTGTGAAGTTAGATCCTACCCTTTTCTTTGCCCAACTGGGACATTTTAAACTTAGATATTGTCTTTTTCCTTTTATGCTCACGCATCATCGCAAACCTGTGTGTCTATCCTTAGTGTCCACCGATTTACCAATTTGGTCGGTAGTCGAGACTTCCGCGACACTATATCAAAAAGACCGTCTCCGCTTTCATTTGCTGCTTACAGAACCTGGACTGGGGATGCCACAAAACTCAGATGGATTGGCGATCGCTTCTCCTGTGACAACCTCCTCTCCCCGTCTGTTGTGGTTAGAAATTTCTCCCCATCGCGTAATTATGACCATGCAAGGAAATGGCAAATTAAGCTACCGCCATTTTTGGGAAAGAGGTATTTATGGAATGAGTCGTTATTGGTTAAATAATGATTCTTTTAAAACTAATTGGCAATTGCGTTTGCGTAACTTCACCCGCAGCTTAGTTTTAGAAGGACATCCTTTGCCAGAACATTTGCGACTAGAATACGATTTATGGTCGGAAAAGGTACAATTAGGTCGCTATATTTTGAATTTGGAAATTCATCATTAATCTCGGATAATTCTTGCAAAAGTTTATTAATGTTTAACTGTGTTCTACCTGTATTTTTTCAAAAGATTGGGAACTTTTGCAAGAAGTCTAATTTTTATGATTTTTTAGGGAAATCAACTTTTAACTAAATAATTTTAAGGCTTTAGCAAAAATCGGGTGTTCGATCGAGCAAATTCTGACGATAGACTGCATAAATTCAATCAATTCTTGGTTAGGCTGCGGATCGAATTTAACAGTTTTACTAGCGGGATAAAGGCGATCGCCATGATTCATTTCATTAGTTATTCCGGTTTTTAAACCTGGTTCACTTTTGTCCCAAGAAACAATGTTTCCTCGCCAAGTAAATTGAAACCAAACAATTTCCTCATTTTCAACTTGAAAAAATACATCAAAGTAGATATCTTTACCTTGAAACCAGAAACGTTCCGGTTCCTTAGTCCGAACCCAGCACAGAGACTCTGCAAGTTCTCTAATTTTTTGTTTATCGGTGACGATTTTTACCATTGTTATGTTTATCAAATTCGCTAATTAAATTCTCAATTCAAAAAAAGTTAAACTGGGAAGTATAGCGTTTCTCTTGGTTGGTGAGGTACAGCGTTATCCCATTTTCACATTAACGTTGATACAAATAATTTGTAGGGGCGATTTTAGCCGATATTTTGAGCTAAGCATTGTCAAATTTTCAACAAAACCCGCCCCTACCAAATATGTATCATTCATTTCGTGAATTAGTATTAGCAAATTCACTCCACTATTTAAATTGTATAATGTTTAACAGAATCAAGCATGGAGGGAAAGATGTCCCGCTTCCACATAGAGAATTTGAGAAGCATTCAGCCAAACCGGATCGAAGGCGCTTAAATGAGTAGTGGTAATTAAGGTTTGAAATCGAGTTTGGATAGTTTCTAACAATTGATGTTGACGGGTTAAGTCTAATTCTGCCAAGACATCATCCAACAACAACAGAGGCGGTTCACCAATAACTTCTTCAATTAATTTTAATTCCGCTAGCTTCAACGCTAAGACCAAAGTTCGCTGTTGTCCTTGAGAACCATATTGTCTAGCCGGAGTTTGGTTAATAGAAAACTCTACTTCATCCCGATGTGGCCCTACTAATGTAGTACCTTGATGTTGTTCAGCAATACTTCGTTGTTGAATTTTCTCCAAAAAAGCTTGTTGTAACCATTCTAAATCATCCTTTTCCATTACCACACTGGGTAAATATTTAATTTCTAATTTTTCTGTACTACCGCTAATAGCTTGATGCCAGTACTGGGAAATAGGTGCTAACCTTTGTAAAGCTCTGGCTCTACGACGCATTACCCGTACTCCTGCTGTAACTAATTGTGCATCCCATAAAGCTAACTCGGAACGGGAACCTTGATAAATAGACGCATCGTTGACTATTCCTTGTTCCCGAAATTTTTTTAATAAAGCATTACGTTGTCTTAGAATTTGATGATATTGCTGTAAAATATAAGCATAAAAAGGCTCTAATTGAATAACTAAAGTATCTAGCCAACTGCGGCGATGTTCGGGGCCACCTCTGACCAAATCTAAGTCTAAACTGGAAAATTGTACGGCGTTAATTGTACCTAAAAAATCTATTTGTCGTTTCAGAGCTTCACTACCACGACTAACAGTACGACGACCATTCCGACGTAGAGTTAAAGATAAATCAATGTCGCCTGTTTGTCTTTCTAGTTTAGCTACAATTTTACCCCATTCAGTTCCTTCTTTAACTAAATCGCGATCGCGTGTTACCCGATGACTTTTCAATGTAGAAAGTAACTCCACTGCTTCCAATAAATTAGATTTTCCCTGTGCATTATTCCCGACCAAAATAGTTTTTGGCGCACTAAATTCTACCCACTGATCTTGATAGTTACGGAATTGAAGCAAGTGTAAGTTTTTTAAGTACATTTCTGGGGATTGGGGACTAGGGAAAGGCAGAAGGCAGAAGGCAGAAGGCAGAAGGTAGAAGGTAGAAGGCAGAAGGCAAAAGGTAAAAATCTCCTTGTCCCCCCTGCTCCCCTGCTCCTCTGCTCCCCTGCTCCCTATTTTCTGGTTTTGCCAAACCAGCGGATGAACAGTTTTTCTAGTTCAATCCAGACGAACATTAACATACTAAAACCAAGACAAATAAGTAGTTCTCCGAAGTCAAGTACATGAGTACCGAAGAAAGCTCTTAGAGGTGGAACATAGATCAACATCAACTGCAAAATAGTGGTTAAAATCACCGCACCCCAAACGTAGGGGTTAGTCATGGGGTTTAATTCAATTGTTAGTTGTGTGTTGGAACGAATAGCGATCGCGTGACCCATTTGTGCTAAACAAAGAGTAGTAAATACCATTGTTTTCCAACGCTCTGGATCGCCACTTCCTTGAGAATGAGTATAAGCCCATTCCATGAGAATAATAGTGAGAATAGCAAAAATAATTCCAACTCTCACCATGTACCAACCTAAACCTCTGGAAAAGATACTTTCACGCGGGTTAAAGGGCGGACGTTTCATCACATTTGGTTCTGCTGGTTCTACTGCTAAAGCTAATGCGGGAACACCATCTGTGACTAAGTTCATCCACAAAATTTGCAGTGGTGTTAAGGGTACTCCGCCCGTTGGTAATAAAATTGGTGCAGCTGCAATTGTCAGAACTTCCCCAATATTGGAACCGAGAATGTATTTAATAAAACGACGAATATTAGTGTAAACCACTCGTCCTTCTTCTGTGGCAGCAACAATTGTGGCGAAGTTATCATCTAACAACACCATATCACTAGCTTCTTTACTCACATCAGTACCAGTAATACCCATTGCAATACCGATGTCAGCTTGTTTCAAAGCAGGTGCATCGTTAACACCATCGCCAGTCATGGCGACAAATTTACCGCGATTTTGTAGTGCTTGAACTATTCGCAGTTTGTGTTCGGGAGCAACACGAGCATAAATTGAAACTTGATCGACTTCTCGTTCTAATTCTTCTTGGCTAATTCTTTGTAATTCTTGACCTGTGAGAACGCGATCGCCTTCTTGTGCTATACCTAAATCATGAGCGATCGCTTTAGCAGTCAACTGATGATCGCCAGTAATCATTACCGGACGAATTCCCGCTTGTCTACATCTTGCCACCGCCTCGCGCACTTCTGGTCTGGGTGCGTCGAGCATTCCGACTAAACCTAACCAAACTAAGTTTTGTTCGACTTCATTTTCATTCAAATCTCCTGAAGGTTTGTTGTCCATTGGTTTGTAAGCAAACCCTAAAACCCGCAAACCATTCGCTGCCATTTGGTTGTTTTGTTCCAGAATTTCTGCGCGTTGATTTTCTGTTAATTTAGCATTTTGCCAACCTTCTAAATAGTAAGTACAACGCTGCAAAATTAACTCTGGAGAACCTTTAGAAAACAGAATAAAGTTACCCGAATTTTCGAGTAAAGATTCTGATTCATTTTTGACAATTACACTCATGCGCTTCCGTTCGGAAGAAAAAGGAATTTCTTCCACTCTAGGCATTTGCCGATCGATATTTTCTTTTTGCAGATTTCCTTTACCTGCTAAAGTTAATAAAGCGCCTTCTGTCGGATCTCCTAAAATTTTCCAGTTTCCACCATTACTTCCTGGTGCGTTATTTGGTTCGCATTGTAATTCGGCATCGTTACATTCTACGCAAGCAAGTAACAAAGATTTTAATTCGGGATATTGTGTGGCATTTACCGATTTATTGTCTAAGATAAACTCACCTTCGGGTGTGTAACCTTCGCCACTAACTTGAATTTTTTGCTTAACTGTTGCTACCTGTTGCACGACCATTTTATTTTGGGTCAAGGTGCCAGTTTTATCGGAACAAATCGTAGTTACCGAACCCAATGTTTCTACAGCTGGTAATTTCCGAATTAAGGCATTGCGCTTGACCATGCGCTGTGTTCCCAATGCCAATGTTACGGTAATTACCGCAGGTAAACCTTCTGGTACTACCGCAACTGCCATACTTAAAGAAACTTCGACTAAGGCAATAAAAGTGGCGAAATTCCAACCTGAACGAAGTAATCCAACAATGATTACTACAACTACTAGTACCAGAGAACCTGTTACTAAAACATTACCTAATTGAGACATTCTTTGTTGCAAAGGTGTGGGTTCGCTTTCCACTGATTGCAACATTTCGGCGATGCGTCCTAATTCGGTTTTCATCCCAGTATTAGTAACTAGGACTTTGGCGCGACCTTGGACAACTTCGGTACCTTGAAATACTAAGTTAATGCGATCGCCTAAAGGTGTATCTTCGGCTAAATGTAAGTTTGCTTCCTTTTCGACAGCGTGTGCTTCTCCGGTTAATGCTGCTTCCCGAATTTGCAAATTTGACTCTTCAATTAATCGACCATCTGCTGCTACTTGCACCCCAGCTTCTAACAGCATGATATCGCCAGGAACTAATTCTTTGGCGCTAACCTCTAAAGTTCTCCCATCGCGGATGATTCGCACTTTTGGCGAAGACATTTTTTTCAAGGCAGCGAGTGCTTTTTCAGCACGACTTTCTTGCAAATAACCTAATACACCGTTGAGAATTACAATTAACAGAATGGCGATCGTATCTTTAAACGGTACTTCCCCTGGTTCTAAGTCTCCTTGTTGCAATTTGACAACATCCAAGAAACCAGAAACAAAAGCTACCCCAATCAGCATTAATAACATAATGTTTTTGAACTGATCGAGGAGAATATCCCAAGAACTGCGTCCTGCTGTTTCTTCTAGTTCATTGGGGCCGTATTTTTGCCATCGTTCTTTGACTTGTTCGTTAGTTAAACCAGTACTGCGATCGCTATCTAAAACTCGCAAACTTTTGTCAACATCTAAAGTGTGCCAAGCTTCACCTACTTCTCTGGCGGCGCTTGCAGTTTTAGCAGTTGCTAATAACTCTCTCTTTTGTTTTTTTCTTGCTTGCAAAAAACCAGCCAACCAGAAAGCTGCACCCAATATCAAACAAATTATAGGTAGAAAATTTATGAATTGAGCTATGCCAGAGTTAATGACAATACCGCTACCTGATGAACCTAAAATGCACTGTTGACTTGTTGGAACACAATTGATACTCCCAGAGATAAAGGAAGCAATCAATCCTATGAAACCAAACAGTAACGCTGTTAACAATAAACCCGATTTTTTCACTATTTACCTCTCTTTTTTGACATTTTAATGGGTTAAACAATTCCCAGGATTAAGGCATTTCAACATCACGCAGTTCCTTCTGGTTCAGATGAATTCTCTATTTTTACGGCAACCTTTGCCAGTTAAATAATCATAGCTAACTTCTTGTGGCGAGGCGAGTATTTGGAGTTTCCATTTCTGCATCTTAAGTATTTATAAGGTGTTGAGCGATCAAAGAAGGGGGACGAGGGGATGGGGAGACAAGGGGAAGTTAATTAATTCAAAACTCCTCAAACTCTCTCTAACTCAAAACTCTCTCTTGGGCGGGTTTTGTTGTTAATTTTTCTGCTGTGATTACAGTATTGTCTACTAAACCCGCCCCTACAATTCAAAACTTTTCCCCTTCTGCTTTATGTTTTCGGTACAATTACGGGCAAAGCTTGAGGGATCAGCTGGAACTTGGCTGGAGTATAGGTTGTAATTTCGCCATCGGTGTTAATAGGGTAAGGTTTGCGGGTATGAATTTCAATTTCCTGACCTTTCAGGGTACGCACATCAGGCCAATTTCCCTGCTTTCCGCGCATAATTGCAGGAATTAGCGGAAAAATTTGCCACCATTGGCGAATTTCCAAGCTATAAAGATCTAATTTCCGGTCTTCAATAGTTGCGTCATCATCAACAACCATACCACCACCGTAATAACGTCCGTTACCTACAGCGATTTGCACAGTTCGCACTTCGATCGATCGATCCTGATAGCAAATTTCGGCTTTAAAGGGTCGAGTTCGGTAGATTACTTGTAAAGCAGCGATCGCATAAGCTAGCACACCCCACTGCCGCTTCAAATCGTCGTCTAACTGCTGCGTAATTTGCACGCTTAACCCTAGACTAGCAACGTTAAAGAAATATTTACCATTCACCCAACCTAAATCAATGCGTTTGACTTGACCATTGGCAATAATTTGGCAAGCTTCCAGCACAGATTTCGGAATTCCCAAAGTCCGCGCCAAGTCGTTAGCAGTTCCTAAAGGTATGATGCCCAAAGGCAGTTGAGTATCCATTAAACCTTCTATTGCAGCATTGAGAGTACCATCCCCACCACCAACTATAACCAAGTCAACTTGGTGGCGATACTGACGAATCAAGTGCGATATTTCTCGCGGGTGTTCGGTACTTTCTTCTACAAGATGAAAGTCTTGTTGCAATTGCTTGACAACCTCAGAGGCGCTTTCTTGACCACGCCGAGAGGAACGATTGACTAATAACAAGGCTCGACGACTCATTAAGTTGCAACTTAATTACATAGTTTCCAGTCCAGCATATTATTTTTTCAACCAAGTCTCACAATGAAAAATTTCAGGATTAATCATTAAGAAAAATCAATGAATTATTGTAGCTTTTTCAGCAAAAATACTGTATTGAGTAAGTGGAGATAATCTGAGGGAAAATACTGGTCTTTTTTGCCAAAAAATAGGAGATAACTACTTTAATTACTTCTATTTTCCCAGTTGTGGTGTTATCTATGACCTATTCCTTGAGAGTCGCCGATCTTCCTATTACTGAACGTCCGCGAGAGCGTTTATTGGCGAATGGGGCGAAACATCTGGCTACAGCTGAATTGATTGCGATTTTGTTAGCTACGGGTCAAGGTGCGGGCAAACTTTCTGCGATCGGGCTAGGTCAACATATCTTACAACAATTAAGTCAACATGGGCGAGATCCCTTAGTAGTATTGCGGGATGTCACCGCCGCTGAGTTAATGGCAATTCCCGGAATTGGCCCTGCCAAAGCAACTACTATTTTAGCTGCGATCGAACTGGGAAAAAGAGCTTTTGCCACCCGCCCTTTAGAACGTACCTTAATCGATAGTCCCGCAGCCGCCGCTGCCACTCTCAGTCACGAATTAATGTGGCAACCTCAAGAAAGATTCGCTGTTCTATTATTAGATGTCAAAAATCGTTTATTGGGTACACAAGTTTTGACGATCGGTACAGCCACAGAAACATTAGTTCATCCCGGAGAAATTTTCCGCGAAATCCTCCGCCAAGGTGCAACTAAAGTAATTGTCGCACATAATCATCCTTCAGAAAGCATGGAACCAAGTCAAGACGACATTAATTTAACTGAGCAATTATTAAAAGGAGCGCAATTTTTAAATGTTCCCGTTTTAGATCACTTAATCATAGGTAATGGCGAACATTTGAGCTTGCGAGAAACTACTAATTTATGGGAAATATATCCCCAACCTGACTAAAAATTATGTCCGTTATGAGGACTTCAGTCCTCCTATTTTCCCTGTTTAATCGGCAGTTGCACAATAAACTCTGTTCCCTCCCCAGGTGCAGAAACACACTGGAAATTACCTCCATGTTTTTCTAGCACAATTTCACGACTAATTGATAAACCAAAACCAGTACCTTTACCTACAGGCTTAGTAGTAAAAAAAGGTTCAAATAACCGTTTTTGTACAGCTTCCGACATTCCCAGACCATTATCTTTGATGCTAATAGATACACACTGATCATTTAATAATTTTGTTCGTATAATAATTATATTCGGATTTTGCTGAATTTCTACAAATGTTCGCCCAATATTCTGTTGCTCGATTGCATCAATAGCGTTAGATAGAATATTCATAAACACTTGATTTAGCTGTCCTGCATAACACTCAACTAAAGGCAATTCACCATATTCTTTAATTACCTGAATTGCTGGACGATCGGGTTTAGCTTTCAACCGTTGATCTAAAATGATTAGCGTATTATTTATGCCAACATGAATATCAACTAACTTTTTCTCCGTTTCATCAATTCGAGAAAAGTTGCGTAAAGTCTGAGTTACTTCTCTAATACGTTCAGTTCCTAATTGCATAGAATTTAGAATTTTTGGCAAATCTGTTACTATGTAATCTAATTCGATCGCTTCTAATTCTTCTTCAATAATTGAGCTAGGAGAAGAATGTTCCTGTTGGTAAAGTTCAATTAAATTTAGCAAATCTTGGAGATACTGATTAGTGTGATATAGATTACCAGAAATAAAATTGATATAGTTGTTAATTTCATGAGTAACCCCAGCCACTAATTGTCCTAAACTAGAGATTTTTTCAACTTGGAAAAGATGATTTTGAGTAGTTTGTAGCTTGGCTAAAGACTGTTCTAATAGCTGAGTTTTTTCCTGTTCTTTCTGATAAATGCGAGCATTTTCAAGTGAAACAGCTATCTGTGCCGATAACGATTTAATAATCTCTACTCTTTGAGCATTAAAAACTCCCGGACTTAGGTAATTCTCTAAAATAATCATCCCGGTTAAATTACCTTTATAAATTACAGGTGTACACAAAATTGATTTCGGTTTTTTTTCTAAAATATAAGTATCATTTGCAAAAATTACCGACACAGTTGCATTTTCTAAAACTAAACTTTCTTGGGTCATTTCTACATAATTAATCACCGTTATTGGTAAATTATCTTCTGAATAATCGAAGCCATGCTGAGTTACTGTTATACCTTCATCAGTAACTATACCTTCAGCTTCTAATAGCCATTGCCGATCCTGTTTGAGCAGCAAAATCCCTCTCTGAGCGCCTGCATTTTCTATAACACTTTTGATCAATTTATCTAATAAACCAGTAAAAATTATTTCTCCAGAAATTGCTTGAGAAGCTTCCATAACTGTAGCTAAATCCAGTGCTATGGTAACACTTCTAGTTGTTGAATTTGATGTCCGAGTAGTCGCAATATCAGTTACTTCTTGTTTAGTCGATCGAGAAATTAAATGTGCATATTTTCTCTCTAAATCTTTGACTTTACTAATTGCTCCCCAAGCAATATAAACATAATAAGCTTCTGTCATATAAGTTTTAGCAATTCTTTCTCTACCAAGAGCAAGATAAAACTCTGCGGCTAGTTCATTAGCAATAGCTTCTTCTTGTTTATATCGTTGTTCTTTTGCTCCTTGAATTGCTGCATCATAACATTCCATTGCTGCTAAAACTTCCCCTAATACTCGTGCTTTCTCTGCTTCTACTAAGAGATATTTGTGGAGATAATTTATCGGAGCATGAGTAGCCCAATATTTCATTTTTTCTTGGTTAGTTTCTACCAGTTCTAAGTATTTTTTTTGCTCTGTAGCACTGACTTGCTGATAATTAGATAACAGAGCTAATGAATGATAAAAATTTAGTATAGCTACCTGCATAAAACCAAATGCAGATCCAGCTTGTTCAGTTGCTAAATCCGCATACTCCAAAGCTTTTTCATACTTATTGAACTGATAAGACAAAATAGTTTTTGCGATATAAAATACAAACAATACAGTCCCGGTTTTGGCAGCAATTAATCGAGGAAGCATTTCAGATTCATCAAAACTTTCCCCGATTAGTAAACAATTATCATTAGTTAACCCCTGAAAGTTTAACCCTAATTGTCGCCAAACTGAAGAAAAATGTATAGGTATTTCTTGCTTAATTTTTCTGGTTAAATCAAGATAGGTAGCTTGTTTTTGCACCGCATTTTCTAAGTTTTCTTCTGTAAAATATGTGTAAGCACAAAAATTAGCTGCACAATATCCACCCCATTCTATATCACCTGTTTCTAAACCACTTTGCACACCTTCTTGGAGTGGTGCTATACTATTTTTAGCGTGTTCTTTCCAAGTCCTAATATTAGAATTAAACAGGTTATAAACTTTGGCTTTCAGTTCTTTAGCATCAAATTTTTCCAATATTTTTATGGCAATTAATCCTGCTTGATATCCAGCATCTAGTTTTCCTGTTCCCGACATCAGTAAACCATAAAAACCATAGGCAAAAGCAGATAAAGCGGAATTACCATTTTCAATACATAGGTTAATCATTGTTAATATTAACTGCGGAAAAATTTCTGGCTTTGCCTGAAAAGCAGGAGCACAAAGAATTTTCAAAATCCGCATGACTGACAGTTTATAAACATCTGTCATTTCTGGCATATTATCTAATTCTTCAAGTTGAGGTAAGTTAAAGTTAAAACTCTCCTCTCCTTGAATTGTAAACAAGGGAGTTCTCAATTTATCTAAAACTTGTAGACCTATATCTATAGCTTTGAGCATTTCTAATTGAGCAATACAAATTTGCATTTCTAACTCATATACTTTAACTTGGTCTAGCAAATTTTTAGCTTTTTCTTGGGCAATTTTCGTTAGTGCGATCGCTTGTTTAAAGTTAATGTTTAAATATTCTGCTTCTGCTGCTTCAACATATAACTCCAACATTAAATTATAATCGCTTTGCCAATTATTTTCTCCTAACAGTTCTAAGGAAACTGTGAAATACTTTACGGCTGCTTCATAAGCTGTAGCAATTTTTGCTTTCTTTCCAGCAATAAGATTTAATTTTGCTAATTCATAATTTTCTGCTGATTTAGTTATTAATTCTTTACCAATATTTAGCTGATTAACAATATCGAGAATGTGTTCTTCTAAAGCATATTTGGCTGTTTTTTGCAATAGTAATTGACCAATTTTAAGATGAGTAGCTTTTTTCTGTTCTTCAGGAATGAGTGAATAAGCTGCTTGTTGTACTCTGTCATGTAAAAATTTGTAGCTAACTTTATACTCATCTAAATGTAAATTTCCCTGTTCATTATCATCAAAAAATAGAGGAATTTTGTAAGCATTACTCAATGGCAAAATTAACCCTGCTTGCAGCGCATCCCATAATTCATCAGCAGTAGTTAATAAACTCTTCTCACTGACGATCGCTAAAACTTCTAAATTAAATTGGTTGCCAATACAAGCAGCTAATTTTATTACTTTTTGGGTATCATCAGATAATTTTTGAATGTTTCTAGCAATTAACTCAACAACATTGTAATCAGTAATTCCAATTGCTTGAATTTGTTCTAAATCCCACAGCCAACGTCCTTCGGTAAAGTCAAATTGTAAAAATTTTTCGGCGTAAAGAGTTTGTAATAGCTGAGTTAAGAAAAAAGGATTACCCTGAGTTTTATTAAAAAGTAATTCTGATAATGTCTTAGTTCTTTCACTATCCCCCAATGTATCAGATACCAGTTGATTAACTGTGTTCAATACTAAAGGTTGCAGAATGATATTATTAAGAGTTGCTCCACTATTATTAATTTCATCCAAAGTGATTATCAAGGGATGAGTTGGGCTAGTTTCATTATTTCTATAAGCTCCAATCATTAATAAATATTGGCTGTCTACATCAGTTATTAGTAACTGAATTAACTTTAAAGAAGCAGAATCAGCCCATTGTAAATCATCTAAAAATAAAACTAAAGGATGGAATTGTTGAGCAAAGACATGAATAAACTCTTGAAATACTCTGTTGAACCGATTTTGTGATTCTGTTGGCTCTAATTGTGGTACTTGGGGTTGGGAACCAATGATTAATTCCACTTGGGGAATCACATCTATAATAATTTGTCCATTTTCTCCTAAAGCATTTAACAGTTGCTCTTTCCATTTGGCTATTTGAGTAGCGTTTTCTGTTAATAATTGTCTAATTAATTCAGAAAAAGCCTGGATTAATGCTGCGTGGGGAATATTACGTTTAAATTGGTCAAACTTTCCGGCAATAAAATAACCTCGTTGTCCTACTATAGGTTTGTGTATTTCATAAACTAACGAGGATTTACCAATACCAGAGTAACCTGAAACTAACATCATTTCGCTAGTTCCAGTGCTAACTCTCTCAAACGCTGTCATTAATTTTTCTACTTCTATTTCTCGACCATAAAGTTTTTGCGGAATTAAGAATTGACCTGATTTGTCTCGTTGCCCTGGAGAAAAATCTGCTATTTTACCTGTGTTTTGTAGTTGAGTCAAACAATCTTCTAAATCTACTAGAATTCCCGCCGCACTTTGATACCTATCCTCGGCATTTTTGGCTAACAATTTCATGATTATAGATGAAATTGCTAAGGGAATTTCTGGATTTAATTGATGTGGAGCAACAGGTTGCTTGGCGATGTGACAATGTACTAATTCCATTGGATCTTCAGTCACAAAAGGCAATTGACCTGTTAATATTTCATAAAAGGTAGCTCCTAATGAATAAAAGTCAGTGCGATAGTCAATATATCGATTCATGCGACCAGTTTGTTCTGGTGAAATATAAGCAAGGGTGCCTTCTAATAAATTCAAGCTACTATAAGCTGCATTTTCTCTAGATAGACGGGTGGCAATACTAAAGTCGATAATTTTAATTTCATCTAATCGTGAAGCAACCAAAATATTATGGGGTTTAATGTCTTTGTGAATAATGTTTTTTTGGTGGATTTTTTCTAAAGCGGCAACTACTTGTATAGCAATCTGGAGAAATTCTGTTAAGTTAATAGAATTATTGCTAATAAACCATTTTAAAGAGGGTTGACCAAAGTCTTCTAGGATGAGTGCTAAACCATTTTGGTAATTTTCTAACGCTAATGGTTTAATTACTCCTTCTAAATTTAAGGGTTGTAAAATTTTATATTCATGGCGTAAGCGAGAGATATCTTCCAATGTGGGATACTCAGCTTTCAGAGTTTTTATAATTACTGTATTTGCAGTTGGTAAATAATTTGCCCGATAAATAACTGTATTCCATCCTTCATGAATGGATTCAACAATTTCGTAGCCTGGAAGTTTAATACTCATTTTTTTTCTAACTAAACTAAAGCTTTGCCTGAAAATAATAGGTGAGTTCGCTAATACTTATTCGTATACTAGGCGAACTGGGAAGCCAAATTATAGATTTGTGATTAGATACCCAAATAGAGCCAAAATAATTTTATTTTCCGGTTAATTAATTCAGATCTAGCAGCAGGTGAGGTAGAACCTCCCAGATCCTCGTTCCCTGGTTCAACCTGGGAACGAAAAATGGAGGCTCTGCTCAGGAGTGCAAGATCTGAGTTAAAACACTTTTGGCGAAATTGCTTACTATTAAGGGGGACAAAGAAAGACTGGTATTACTTTTTGAACAGGCTCATCTGTAGGTGCATAAAGTAATAGCAAGTAATTAATATTTTGCGCTACTTTATACCTAATGTACAGCTTATTGTAAATAAATTTTTACAGGTTGAGCAAAATAGTTGTGAGTAAAATTGCTCTTTTCAGCAGGTGGAAGTCTGACTGCAACTCTAGATTGAAGAATAGACCCCACAGATAAATCTGGGTGTTGGAACTAATACCAATTCTCTATGAAGATGCGCTTAATTCACCCCACCCCAAACCCCTCCCCGTCTACGGGGAGGGGCAATGATTAAGCGCAATTTTACGGAGAATTGGTATAACGTAAAAATATTTTTTCTTGACTATGGGTTAAGTCGGAGCAGCTGGACAGACAAGGAGTTATACTTCAGTTGTAGTATTGGTAAAGATGTTATTCAGCAAACAGATCGTTCTAGAGTGAGTAGACTCATTAGACAGAATCAGGACTGACGCAGCCATTTAGAAAAAACGCTATATTTGCTAGGGAAAATTTCTGAATTGTCTTTAGACTCAGAATTGCGGCGTATTTAATTAAGAATATAAAAGGATGATATTTTCTTAACTTTTTGTGGAAAACTTATAAAATATCTGTGGAAAAGTAACTAAGTCTGTGGAAAACTACCTTCATTTCCGGGGGAGTCGTAGGTAATTCGATCGCTCTTATAAGCAGGCGGTTCTACATGAATCAGCACTCTGACGGGGGAAAATCTGGCTTGCAAGCGTGATTCTACTTCCTCTGTAATCAGGTGTGCGGTTTCTACATCGGGAACTTCCACAATCAGGTGCATTTCCACAAACACCTGTCTACCCACTACTCCGCGAGAAGCGATTTCATGACAGTTAATTACTCCTGGTACTTCCATTGCGATCGCATAAATTGTCTCAGGTGCGATCGCCATTTCATCGACTAACCAAGGTAAATTCTCCTTTAAAACCTCCCAACCACTCCAAAATACTAACAGTGTCACTGGAAAAGTTAAAGCAATATCTAACCACTGCCAACCCATCCATACCCCAACTAGCCCAGCAATCACCAATCCGGTAATCCAAATATCTCCTAAAGTATGTTGGGCATCCGCTACCAAAATGCCGCTGCCAATTTTTTTCCCCACGCTTCTTTCATAGATAGTGACAAAAATATTAACTGCCAAGACTACCAGCATCAACCATAATACTGAAGCTGACATTTGCACTGGTTTACTTCCCATCAGTAACCTTTCAATCGCAGATTGAATAATTTCCACACAAGCTACTAATAGAAAAGCCGCGATCGCTAACGCCCCCACCGCATCATACTTCAAATGTCCGTAGGGATGATCGCGATCGGGTATTGGCGAAGCAAAACGACTAATAAATAATCCCAACACATTACTCGAACTATCAACCACACTATGTAGCGCATCTGCTAGCAAACTCAGAGAATTTGTTGACCACCCCACCGTTGCTTTCAATGACATCACAAATAAATTTAAAAACAGGGTAATCAATAATACTCGCCTGACTTGAGCGCGATTATCTTTAACCATAATTCTCCTGCCCACAGCAGTGAATTCTCTAAATCTAGTGTATAACTAAACTTTGCGTAAAATTACTTAACTTGTTGCTAACTCAAAAATTTAATTGCTTTTAACAATACTGAAATTAACTACTAATTGAGATTAATTTTAAACAATCACAACCGAAATTGCTGAATTTGTCACCGTAATGCTTTCTAATAGTAACAATATCTTTTAGCATTAATAATCAAGATGTAAAGAATAATTACTCATGTCATCCTCACCAATTACATTCAATTTGATTGAAGGTTCTGTTTCCTTCAGCTTTACCCCCGAAGCAGCAAATAATTTAAAAGCAGCACTCCAAGAACTCACAGAGCGCATGAAAGCCGCTAGTGCTCAAGTTGCCAGTGGCGGTGGCAAAGCTAGCCCCCAAGAACCAATGGAATATCAATATACTGGTGAAGTATTTCTGGAAATCTTCTGCAACCCCAATATTTGGGCAACTCCCTTTGCCGCTAAAGTGTTAATTACCCTGCGAGATGAGCGAATTCGCCTTTCTACCGAGGCAGAACTAACTCGTGTCATTGAAGATGTCAACCAGTACTTGGAACAATTTGGTTAAATTACGCCCAAAGTATTGTAAGATTGGCTCACTTGTTCTATGGCACACATAACTTTTGCCGATGAACTCTGATTCACTGATCCAACTCCTGCAAAATGGGTTTCGCCTCTCTGTGGGCGCAACTGCGGCTTTGGTTGAAAGCTTGCAAGACTCGCAAAAGCGAGACGAATTCCTGTCTAAGTTGATGCGCTCAGAACTTAGTGAACTCGCCGCAGAATTAACGAATAAAGGTGAAATCACCGAACAAGAAGCTAGGGAGTTTGTCGATTCTCTTTGGCGACAACAAAATCAACACAATCAACAAAGTCAGCAAAATAGTCAAACGTCAAGTGATGCACCGGGAACATCTGCAACTACCACAACAGATAACCCGGTGGTTTCTCCCAACGTTCAGCAAGAGTTACAAGACCTCACAGCCCAGGTTGCTGCTTTGCGTGCAGAACTAGAAAGGCTGCGAACGGAAAATCCTGAGTCTTAAAATTTTAGATTTTGAGTTGGTTCTTAAAAGGAAACTAGGTAGCTAGAACCCAAACCTAAAATAGTTAAGTTAGCTTTTGTCCCTAAATTTTTAGGTATTGATAAGAAAAAACAGACAGTTAAATAAAGAATTCCTAAAATTTGGCGAAAAACGGGAGCAACTAATGTAAGAAGGCTCCAAAGTAGAGGGCAGAAGGCTTTAAAGCAGAAAGAAAGAAGATTTTTGATTTATAAGGCGGGTTTAGCAACGATTCTTGCCTGTTAACCAAGAATTTATCTCCAAAACCCGCCCTTACTTTTACCTGTTTTCAACTGCTCAATCATTATTTACTGCGTTCCACTAAAGCCAGCTTTAGTCATTTTCCCATTCTTCATGTCCCATTAAATCTCCGATCCGATCGCGCAACAAAAAGTTATTCTTCTCTAACTCACTTTCTATCCAAGCCCACTCACGAGCAGGAATGTACTGACACAACGTATAAATAGGCTGTTGACGGCTAATAACACCCTTGAGCACAAAACGACGTGCTTCTTCTTTAATCACGTCTAAAGAGTACTGAACTGGTGTGGTAGAGACTGTATTCACGCTCATTGTTATTCACTCTTCGGCTAGGAGGACTAGAAAATAATCGTTGAAAAAGCAGATAGTTTGTAGTTCGCTATACTAAACGATTTTCATTTTTACGCTAACTGCTATCTTAATATATTAATTGATGTAAAAAAAGTCATCAAACCTTGACAATCAAGATTTCCTAACTTAAGTAGTATTCACAATTAACGTTTTTTTCCAGCCTATGTCTATAGGCTGAGGAAATAGTTAAGTTTATTTAATATGAAAGTTAAGTGAGCAAGCAAATGAGACTAACAAGCCGAAACATTGAGTTTCTAGCCTCATTCCTACAAATTAATATTACTATCTCGTTGAAGGATTATTTGCAAAAAGTATTTCTAAAGCTATAGCTTGTGCAGTTGGAATCTGGCCAAAGGTAGAAATACAGGGGATTTCAGGGGGTAGAAAAGGCAAGAATTGATTTTTTAGATAAGGGCTACCATATATTACCAAAGCTTGCAGTTCACCATTGGTTAACAATGTTTTAAACCAATCTTCAACTACCTGTGTTAGACCTGCACTGCCGCGAAATGGATTCCCACGAATAAAGATTTGCAGCAGCGTTGGTTGCAGAGCCTCCCCGCTAGGAATTATAGGCAAATTGCTCCGTGAATCGCCCAACTGCGTCCGATAACCCAACTGCTGAGGTATCGTAACAGCGGGAGCTTGGCGAGAAAGATATTTACAGTCTAAAAGATCGTCCACCAGGATTAAGTTTCGTGAATTAATCAGTTTTTCTTGTCTTAAAGGTAGAGATCCAAAAGCTTGAGTCGAGTCCCGCAGAATGCGATCCACAGTCTCAAAAGACGCAGGCTGAGCAATTTGGTAAAAGGAACTGGGGACTTGAGGACAAGGGGACAAGGGGACAAGGGGACAAGGGGAATTTTGACTTTCTGCTCCTGTGCTCCTGTGCTCCTGTGCTCCTGTGCTCCTGTGCTCCTCAAAAACCTTCCCCTTAGCTTGCCAAATCCGCTCCACAGAGGCGCGAATCCTTTCCGGGGGGATGCGTCCAGAGGTGACGGCATCGCAGATTGCTTCAATGGCGGTTTCTGCGTCCACAGGCATTAACAAAATGTCTACGCCTGCTTCTACGGCTAACACGGCAGTTTCCTCAGCACCGTAGCGGCTAGTAATGGCACCCATGACTAAAGCATCGGTGACAATTAAACCCTCAAATTGGAGCTTGTGGCGTAATTGCTCTGTCAGAATTTTGTGAGACAAGGTTGCTGGGAGGTGTTCATCCCAAGCGGGGATTAAGAGATGGGCGCTCATTACCGCATCTACACCTGTGGCGATCGCACTGGCAAAAGGCGCTAATTCAATTTCTGCTAACCTTTCTTCAGTGTGGGGAATCAGCGGCAATTCCAGGTGCGAATCTACAGCCGTATCACCATGTCCGGGAAAATGCTTAGCTGTGGTTAAAGCTGGGTAATTTTTCGCACCTTTGATAAAAGCAGCAGTTAATTGACTGACAATTTCTGGAGTTTCGCCAAAAGCGCGGATGTTAATCACTGGATTATCAGGATTGTTATTCACATCCACGACAGGCGCAAGTATCCAATTAATCCCCACTGCTAAAGCTTCTTGAGCGATAATTGCTCCCATTTGCTCGGCGTAGAGTAAAGCTTGGTCAAGGTTTTTTTGAGCAACTGCACCGATCGCCATTGGTGGGGGGAACCAAGTGGCGCTGGAAAAACGTTGACCTACGCCTTCTTCAATATCAGCGGCGACGAGGAGGGGAATTTTTGCCCAGCTTTGTAATTGTTGCGATCGCAATGCCAATTCCGCCGCACTTCCCCCTAGCAAAATAACACCGCCAACACCCAAATCAGAAATTAAATGCTGGAGTTTGGCGGCAGGAGATTCCCATTGGGGATACTTAATTTCATGGTCGAACAGATAACCAGAAGCTCGGACTACGACCATTTGGGCTATCTGTTCTTTTAAGGAAAGAGTATCAATTTCGGGTAAATGAGAAGATTTCAAGCGTCTTTGTCCTCTTCTTCTGCCGAAACGACATAATCTTCATAATTATCTTCATCTTCTGAGTCAGAGAGGTCTTCGTCATGTCGATCTTGGCTGATTTGGTTGATCAGGGAGAGGATGCGATCGCCACGTTCCAACGAGCGATCTTCGACGAACAACACTTCTGGAGTCCGACGCAGACGCACTCTTTGACCTAATTCACTGCGAACATAACCAGTTGCAGCTTTCAGTCCAGCCATTGTTTCAGCCTTCGCTTCTTCCGAACCGTAGATGCTGACAAAGATTTTCGCGTGTTGGAGGTCGCCGGAAACGTCAACATCTGTAACGCTGACCATTCCTGCACCCACGCGATCGTCTTTAATGCCGTTTAACAGCATAAGGCTGACTTCCCGTTTAATTAATGCGCCCACGCGGGAAACCCGACGACTGGTAGCCATAGTAATCCACTGCCTTCAAGACAGGATGAGTAATGCTTTACAATCCTAACTAAACCGAACTCAAGCCTAGCATCGCTCTCAAGGTTAGAGTGACAAAAGTTAAAGCTGCCACACAAAAGCCAACCAGAGCGATCAAGGTGATGGGACGCTTTAACAGCGGCTCTAACCACCCAAAGGTATTAACGAATACGCCTAGAATGATGGTTACAAAATAACGGGGGTAACGAGAGATATTCTCCCAAAATCCTTCAAACATTTGTCAACAACCTAATTGAGCGGTTTAGAAAGACTGCTTTTCTACTGTTAACATTTGTTAGCTAGTTTAGACAAGTGTGGCAAAGCTTTTTTATTACCAATCCCAGGTTGAACCTGGGAACGAGGATCTGGGAGGTTCCACCTCCTTACTCTGCAAGATCTGAGTTAACTGAGGGTTTCTTGAACTATGTTAGTTAATGCCTCTAAAGTAGTGTCCTGTTTTTCTACTAAAGTAGCCATTCTTCTTTGAATATATGCTTTTTCTTCAGGTGATAATTGCGCTCCTGTAACTACTAAAGTTGGTAAATTTAATGCCTTTTTGTCTGTTCTTAACTGTCTAATTACCTCAAAACCATCAACTTCTGGCATGAGCAAGTCTAAGATTAATAAATCTGGCATCTGTTGTTTGATTTGCTCTAAAGCTTTTTTACCATTTGTTGCTTCGCTAAATTTAAGATTAGGTATTGCACTGAGATATTCTTTAATTTGCTGACGATAATTTTCGTCATCATCAACGATTAAAATAGTTTTACCATCTGGGTGCGGTAAATAAGAGCTTACCATTTGCAATAATAAATCTGGGGCTATAGGTTTAGATAAATAATCAGCTCCTCTTAAAGCTAATCCTCTGATATTTGGTTCAGTTATAGTAACAATCCAGACAGGTATAGAGATTAAGTGACGAGTGCTTTTAATGGCAATTAAAAAGTCCCACCCATCTATTTTTCCTGTAAGAAGAATATCTAAAAATATCGATCGAGGTAAATTTTCTCGTAATATCTGCAACCCTTGTTCAGCAAATGCAGATGATACGACACTATAGCCAATATCTTCTAAGCTATCTTTCAACAGTTGGCAAAACGCGACATCATCTTCTAAAATTAAAACATCAATTGTTGTTCTTTTTTGTGATTCAATACTGACAGATTTTTGGACAGTGTTTGGTAAGGAAAAATAGAATTTCGTACCTTCACCTACTACACTTTCTAACCAAATATGACCTCCGTGAGCCTCGACAATTTCTTTAACAATTGACAATCCTAATCCTGTACCGCCAATTTTTCTAGTACTAGCATTATCTACCCGATAAAATTTAGTAAATAATTTTGCTTGGGCTTCTGGAGGTATGCCCATGCCTCGATCGGCTACAGTAACAATTACTTCTGTATCCTGTTCTGTAACTGAAATATTTACTTCTCCGCCATTGGGAGAGTACTTAATAGCATTAGAAATTAAATTGGAGAGAACTTGGCGAATGCGATCGCTATCTCCCTTAACCGGACTCACAAATAAAGGTGCGGAAATATTCAGTTTATGCAAATCAGTATTATGAGAAAACAAAGCTATACTTTCTTTAATTAAACTCGTCATGTTCAATGGTTCAAAAAAGTAATTTTGCTTACCCGACTCCATGCGCTGAATATCTAAAAAATCATCAATTAAATTATTCAGTCGTTTACTTTCATCATAAATAATTTTTAAATATTGTCTTTGCTTTTCTACTGTATATTCTCTTTTTAGTAACAATTCACTAAATCCGCGTAAACTAGTCAGAGGTGTCCGCAATTCATGATTAACAGTGGAAATAAACTCATCTTTTAAGCGTTCTATTTCTTTTTTTTCAGTATTATCACGCCCTACACAAAAAATTAGTTTTTCTGTTTCTGACCAAACAGCAGACCAAACCATATCTATAAGTGTGCCATCTTTACGTTGACAGCAATTTTCTAGCCCAATAGCTTCTTTCCCAGAGATCACTTGAGCAAAAATTTCTTGAGTTTTTTCTCTATATTCTGGCGCAATTAATTGATTAAAATCACTACCGATTAACTCTTGTAAGCTATATCCCCATAATTTGCTGCAAGCCGGACTAACTTCTACAAATTTTCCCTCTGTATTAACTGAACAAATCACGTCTAAAGAATTTTCAATTAAGGCTTTTTCTTTTTTCGCTGCTTCTGCAATTAATAGATTAGCTTTCCGTAATAGAGATTCTCTTAGCTCAATTTTTTCTGCTGTAGAATGCAGGGCTTTATCCAGGTTACTAATCTCATCTTTACCTGGAATAAAAGCTATCAATGATTCTTCTGCTGCTAGCCGTTTGGCATTATCTTGTAATTGCTTGACTCGATTAACAATTCCTAAACTGTAGAGATAATTTGCAGTAAATCCACCAGCTACGCCTATAATCCCAGCCGCCCAAAGCACTGTGGTTGCCGAGTGTTGTAAATTATCTAGTCTTCGTTGCCGTTCTACCAGTAGTTTTTCTTCTACTTCGTTGAATTTACCTAACTCTTCACGGATAGAATCCATCAAGTATTTTCCGCGATTAAAGCCTGCTAATATAATCCCTTGATTGTTTGTTTGGGAGTTACTTAGCAATAATTTGAAATTGCTGTTTAAAACAGTTTTTCTCTGATTAATTAACTTTTTTAGTCGTTGATGTCTTTCTATTTGGCTGGGATTATCACTAACTAATTTTCCCAGCTGTTGAACCGCACTGGGAATTTGGGGAATAGATGCTCGGTAGGGTTCTAAAAATTTCTGTTGTCTAGTTAAAGCATAACCACGCAAAGAAGTTTCAGAACTCAATAGTAAGTTGAAAATTTGGCTGGTTGTTTTGCGAACTTCGTATGTCTGCTTTACCCGGAATTGTGCTTCCGTAACTTGCTGTTGTAAATAGGCAAAAATGATTAATGATGTGACTAAACAAGCTACTGGAATAGAAATTACAGCAGCTCCTTTGTAAGGCAGTTTTCTATTATACCAAAAGTTATAAAGATGTTGAAGCACTGTTTTTAATCAAGATGTTTTTGCCAGTTTTCGATTAAATAACTAGGTGAAATTATCTCTATTCTAGGAAAACAATTATCAGATTAAAATTGTATCTATCTTAAGGATGATGTGTAGTATTGATATTAATAATTTATTAGCCTTAACCTCTTGGTTAGCTTGGCTGTTTATTCATCGGTAAAGCGATCGCAAATAGCCGCAAATTCCTGATGCAGATCCCCAAATAATTCCAACAGCTGAGGATCAAAATGTTCTGGTTTAGTGCGTCCGTCACCTTCGATCATGATAGTTAAAGTTTTTTCATGAGCGAAAGCAGGTTTATAAGGGCGTTTACTGCGTAGTGCATCATATACATCTGCAACCATAACAATTCTACCACTTAAAGGAATTTCTTCTGCTTTTAAACCTTGAGGATAACCAGTTCCATCCCATTTTTCATGATGATTCAAAGCAATATCTTTACCCATTCGTAATAAGGGGGAATCAGAACCTTCTAACAAGCTAGCACCAATTTTAGGATGAAGCATCATTATTTCTCTCTCTTGGTGATTTAATGGTGCTGGTTTTAACAAAATTGCATCAGGTATGCCAATTTTACCGATATCGTGCATAGTTGAAGCTTGAGCTAACATTTCTGCGTCAGTTTTTTTCCATCCTAAGTTTATTGCCATTAATTGCGAGTAATGGCTGAGGCGTTGGATATGATTTCCTGTTTCTTCATCTTTATATTTAGAAGCCAAACCTAACCGAAAAATCATGTCACAGTAAGCTTTTTCCAATTGTCCTGCTTTTTGTTTACTGGCAGTTAAAGCAAATTTTAAATCTTTAGCGTAAGCTTGTAATTGCCAGTGTGCTGCTTCTAGTTTTTGAGTACTTTCTTTTTCGGATTTATGCAGGATGTTTAAGTCTTGAGCATACTTAATTAATTGAGAATGAGCAGCTATTAATTGTCGTTCAATATCAGCGCAAGGTTTTAGTAACTGATGAATTGTTGATTGAATTTTTTTATTCATGAGAGGATTTCTTCAACTAAATTAATTAACTCCAAAGGACTAAACGGCTTTGTCAAATAATGGTTTGCTCCAGCTGCTTTGCCAATTTCAATATCTCTTTGCTGAGTTCTGGCAGTTAACATAATGATGGGTCGATCGCTAAACTTGGGATTAGCCCGCAGTTCTTTACAAACTGTTATCCCATCAATTTCCGGCATCATATTATCTAGCAAAAATAAATCGGGGCTGATTTGTTCTGCTAGTTCTAGTGCTTCTCTTCCATCTTCTGCTTCATAAATTTTATAATTTTCATCTTCTAATGTAGTGCGTACTAACAACCTTAATGGTAGTTCATCGTCTGCAATTAGAATGATTTTTGTCATTAAACTTACCTTAAATTAGTAGATGTATGGTTTGAGCATTGAGCAAAAACTTCTGATAATAAATTATTTAATTTATGGCATTGTTAAACAAATGCTATACAAAAAAATAACATGATTGTAAATTAGGACACAATAGTGAAAATTTTATAGTATTAGTAAGCATTTTCTATTAATTATTAGCAATTTAGGCAATATGGAGTTGAGCGATCGCCATATTAATTAGTGTCTTAAAAAAAAATTAATATGGAAAATTTCGCCTTAAAACCAAAGAAAAACTTATTATTTTGACTACTTAAAATCAGCGAGTTAATAGCAAAATTCTCGCCGACTTCTTTGATAACCTTAATTTTTCTAAACTTCAGTGCCTCAGATCACAGGTTCATTTTCCATCCTGGAAATTTTTAAAAAATATTACCCACAATCGATAAAAGCATCTTTAAAATCTGGAATAGTTAACTAGCAAATCAAGATGAACAACCCAGCAATTAAACTTCTAGAACTGTATATCCCACTCTCAGGAGGCGTGTTCTTGGGATGGTTGCTCGGACGCATCCTGCCCACAAAAGCACCCATTTATTTAGGAAAATTTCTATTTTGGATTGGCGCACCCATTGGAATTTTTGGCTTTTTGCGCCGCACGAATTTATCTGGGCCAGTATGGATTGCACCTTTAGTATCTTGGACAGCAATTTTATTAGGAGCCGGACTAGCTTGGACTTGGCTGAAAATTAATCAAAACTTGGGAAAATTGCCGAAAAATACCGCAAATAAACCGAACCAAGGCAGCTTTCTCTTAGCATCAATGGTGGGAAATACTGGTTATTTAGGTTATCCCGTTACCTTGGCTTTACTGGGACAACAATACTTTGGTTGGGCATTATTTTACGACCTTTTAGGCAGTATGGTGGGGACTTATGGCTTTGGTGTCGCTTTAGCTGCACGTTTTGGCATGGGAGCCACGAGTTACAAACAAATTGCTATTGCAGTAATTAAAAATCCTGGTTTGTGGAGTTTAGTATTGGGACTTGCCACGCGAAAAGAACCGTTGCCCGATGTAATAGAACTAATTCTACAAATTATTGCTTGGATAGTAATAGGTTTGTCTTTAATACTGATTGGGATGCGATTAAGTCAACTAACTTCTTTGCGGGGATTGCCGCAAATCTCAGTTAGTTTGTTCATTAAAATGCTGTTAGTTCCTTTAGTTCTGGGTATTGGTCTAACAATGCTGGGGATGAGTGGCTCTCCCCGGCTTGTTATGGTGTTACAAACATCCATGCCGCCAGCTTTTGCCACTCTGATTTTAGCTGAAGCTTACAATCTCGATCGCGAATTAGCCGTAACCGGAATCGCAGTTGGCTGTACAGGATTTTTCTTTACTTTACCTTTGTGGCTCTGGCTGTTTGGAGTTTGAATCAGTATGATAATTAGCAGCTAACTCCGCCAAATTCATATTCTCGTAACGCTCAAACGGCTGATGCACCCAAGGATTATCTGGCAAATAATCTATATAATAATCTGGCGCAACTACAGAGCAATCCTTATACCAAAGTACTGCTGTGCGAATTTCTTTTACTTGTTCGCTAAAATTCTGCTTCAGCCAAATCACGCTCTGTTCTAAAGTCACTCCAGAATCAACTAAGTCATCCACTAACAAAATATGGCTACCTAAATGCGAAGTAGTCATGGTGATGTGGCTGGAAAAAGTTAAAGCACCGCGCACTCGGTTTTCAGAGCCACCATAAGAGGTAGCTGCTAAAATTGCTAAAGGTAAGCGATAAATTCGTGAAAGAATATCCCCAATTCGCAGTCCACCCCTAGCAAGGCAGACAATTTGGTTAAATTCCCAGTTGGACTGATAGATTTTTACAGCCAACTTTTCAATATTAGAGTAGTAATCTGACCAAGATACGTAAAGATCGGACATATAAAGTTGTAATTCATGATATAGAGTAATGATACGGGAAAGTAGAAGAAAAAATAGCATTAAGATAACATCTAAACAATGATAGTTTTTAAATACGCTTATATTGGGTATTGTGCCTCAAATTAACCTAACAACTTTCAAATGCTGGGTTAGGCACAAATTTAGTTTATAGGTAAGAATAATTTTGTTGTTTTTTCCTATCATGCACCTTAATTTATTGGTTCGGTGCGTTGCTGTCTCTAAAGCACCCGAAAAAATGACGATCGCACTTTCTCATGAGAATTTAGAGTAAAAGACATTGTTTGATTTGCCTGACTTTCGAGACAATTATTACTCGATCGCCGATATTCATAATTAGCAAGATGATACTTTTCAATAGTGTACGGGAAAAATAGTGTAACTACAATTATCCGTCGTTAGGAATCAAGGCTGTATAAAAAATGGTCAATAGAAATTTGCTCCCAAAACAGGCATTTACTCAGCAAACTTGGAAGATTAATTACATTGTGCCATTAGGGTTTGGGGCTGTTGCTCTGCTTGTCACCATAACAACAATGACTTCTCAGTGGGGAACCAACTCATTATTAGAATCGAATGATTTGGTGATTCATACCTATGAAGTGAAAGCAGATCTCAAAGACATTGAAAAACTTTTAGTGGATGCAGAAACAGGTCAGCGAGGATTTTTACTCAACAATAAAGAGGAATTTTTAGATCCTTATTTAAAAGCTGATAAACCTCTCAAAGATGGATTAAATACCATCAAAACGCTAATTCAGGATAATCCAGCCCAATTGCAGCGGCTCAGCCTTGTGGAAGACTTGGTTCAAGCAAAAATGGATGAGTTAGCGGAAACCATTGCTCTTTACCGCGCAGGTAAGGAGTCAGAACTCAAAACATTGTTGCTTTCTGGTAAGGGGAAGCAAATCATGGATCAAATCCGCAGGCGCTTGAGTGAAATGATTGAAGTAGAAGAAAACTTGCTGAGTGAACGCCAGAAGGCTGCTAACCAAGCGCAACAATTAGCAACAGCCTTGGCTTGGGGTGGCACAGGTCTATCAGTTGTTATGGGTATCTTCGTTTCTTTTGTAATAGCCCGCATTATTATGCGTCCGATTAACCAAGTTGCCAATACCATTGCTAGTTCCTCGACCGAAATTGCTGTTACCACCGAACAGCAGGAGAGAACCGCAGTGCAACAAGCAACGATCGTCAATCAAACCACAATTACCATTGACGAGTTAAGTGCATCATCTCAAAACTCGGCAAAACAAGCTGAAGCTGCTGCTGTGAGTGCTAAACAGGCTTTAACTTTAACTGAACAAGGCAATAAAACCATTGAACAAACCCTGACTGAAATGCTCGATTTAAAAGAAAAAGTAAATGCGATCGCAGAACAAATTTTGCGTTTGAGCGAACAAACCAGTCAAATTAGGAGTATCTCAGACGTAGTAAGTGATTTAGCCAATCAAACAAATATGTTGGCTTTAAATGCGGCTGTAGAGGCAGTGCGAGCGGGAGAGTTTGGCAAAGGATTTTCGGTGGTGGCTACAGAAATTCGCAAACTAGCCGATCAAAGCAAAACGTCCGCTGGAAAAATTACTAACTTAGTTAATGATGTCCAACACGCCATTAACTCTACGGTAATGGTTACGGATGAAGGACGCAAAAAAGTAGACGAAAGCATGACTCTTACCAAATTTACAACCGAAGCGTTTAATGGTGTGGCTACCGCAATGGAATCAATTACTACTAACAACCAGCAAATTGCCCTTACTGCTAGCCAACAGGCGATCGCAATTCAACAGGTGGTTGATGCGATGAATTCCGTAAATCAAGGCGCGACTGAAACGGCAAGCGGTATTAGCCAAATAAAAACTAGTACACAACAGTTGAATGATGCCGCCTTAAGCTTGCAAGTCTTGGTCAATTAGTGGACTCGCCACAATCATAAGCTGCTACGTATTTAACTTTAATATTGAGGCTGATGGGGAGATGGGGGGATGGGGAGATGGGGAGAGGGATTAACGGTTTTTGCCTCACACTAAAAATATACATACAATTTAGATGCGCTTTAGCTTACAAATGGCTTAAGTGTGCTTGACTAATTGAATGCCTTTTTGCCATACTTTTAAGTCTTCAAAAGTAGACCTCTGCTTTTTTCCCTGTTAATTTTTTCCTTTAAATATAATTAAGTGATGCAAAACCCATCTGAAGATTTTGCTAATCAAACGCCTGATAGTGAAAAGCTGAACCTGAGTACGAAACTCGCTTTTGGTGCGGGTGATGTGGGCGCAGCGATTACAGCTAATATCGGGGTATTTTTTACTGCCATCTTTTTGACTGATGTGGCTGGTTTAAATCCTGGGTTGGCAGGTTGGGTGCTGTTGGTTGGTAAAGTTTGGGATGCGATTAACGATCCAATTGTGGGGGTACTTAGCGATCGAACTAAGTCTAGATGGGGTAGGCGGTTGCCTTGGATGCTTTATGGGGCGATTCCTTTTGGAATTACCTTCTTTTTACAGTGGATTGTCCCTTTTGGTAGCGATAATTCTGGTAATCAATGGCTGCTGTTTTGGTATTACGTAATAGTTTCGATTTTGTTTAATGCCTTTTATACAGTAGTTAATTTACCTTATACGGCGCTAACTCCTGAATTAACTTCAGATTATGACGAACGCACTAAGTTAAATAGTTTTCGGTTTGGTTTTTCTATTGGGGGCAGTATTTTTTCATTAATTGTTGTGTTGATTATTCAGCAATTAATTCCTAACGATCGAATACAGCAATATTTAGTAGTTGGTTTGGTTTGTGCGATAATTTCGGTTTTACCAATTTATTTGTGTATTTGGGGAGTTCGCGGGCGTGTTTTTGCTGTAGCCACCCGACATCCAGAAATCGAAGAACCTGTTTCTGAACCTTTATGGCAACAATTAAAGATAGTTTTAAGTAATCGCCCGTTTTTATATGTAATAGGGATTTATCTTTGTTCTTGGTTAGCTGTGCAATTAACAGCAGCAATTATTCCTTATTTTGTTGTTTCTTGGATGCGGTTGCCCGATCCTTTTATCACCCAAGTAATTCTCGCTGTTCAAGTAACTGCTTTGGCAATGTTATATGTGTGGAGTGCTGTTAGTCAACGAGTGGGGAAAAGAGGGGTTTATTTTATGGGCATGGGTTTATGGATTATTGCCCAAGCTGGTTTATTTTTCTTACAGCCAAATCAAGTATTTTTAATGTTTGTGTTGGCAATAATGGCTGGTTTTGGGGTTTCGATTGCTTATTTAGTTCCTTGGTCAATGTTACCAGATGTCATAGAATTGGATGAGTTGCGAACTGGGCAACGTCGCGAGGGAATTTATTATAGTTTGGTGGTATTACTGCAAAAGATTTGTTTGGCGATCGCAGTTTTCCTAGTTTTAAAAAGTTTAGACTGGGCAGGATATTTAAAACCTTTAGCTAATAATACTGCGCCAATTCAACCAGATTCAGTGTTATTTGCGATTCGGTTTGCGATCGGCCCTTTACCAACTTTAGCTTTAATTTTGGGATTATTTTTGACTTATTTTTATCCCCTTACTCGCGAAGTTCATGCGGAAATTTTGCTCAAACTTAGAGAAAGAAAGATGGGTGCCAGAGATTAAAAACTCGGTTCGTTGTATCGACTTCAGTCGTTATTATAGGAGATGGGTACGACTAACTTTTATTTGTTTGGTAATTCAACACAAAAAGTAGTCCAACCTGCGCTACTTTCTACTACTATATTACCTTGCATTTGTTCTACCAATTTTTTCACTAAGGCAAGTCCTAAGCCTGTACCGCCTTGTTTCCAAAGGTCAGATTTTGGCACTCGATAAAACTTTTTAAATACGTTAGGTAACTCTTCTGCGGGAATTTCGGCTTGGTTCTTTACGGTAAAGGAAATAATGTCAGGAACAGGAGTTTGACTATTTTCAAACTCTAAACATTCTTGTGCATTTTCTGTTGTTGGTGTTGATTTAACATTTTCTTCTTGACAGACATGGAGAATAATTTTGCCTCCAGAAGATGTGTATTTGCAAGCATTATTTAGTAGTTCTGCGACTATTCGCCCTAAGCCTGCGCGATCGGTAATTAGTGGGGACAAATCAAGGGCAATTTGTGTTTGTAAAATTTGCCCCCGTTCTTGGGCGCGACTAATAAATGGTTCGACAATTCCTGGTAGCCATTCGGGAAGATTGATCGCTTCCTCCAGGGAAATAGGATAGGATGCTGCTTCTAGCCTTTGTAAGTCTAATAAGTCATTAATTAGTTCAGTTTCGCGGTTACATTCAGATTGTAAAATTTGTAGGTAACGTTGTTGGCGATCGCCTGGTGGAGCAATTTTTAGCATTTGAATTGCCATTTTCATGTTCGCCATTGGAGTTCTCAATTCATGGGAAACGGTGCTTAAAAAGTCATCTTTGAGTTGATTAAGTTTGGCGAGTTCTTCTACTTGGGCTTGTGCAGCTTGGTAAAGTCTGGCTTGGCGAATGGCGATCGCACATTGATTTGCTACCTGTTGTACCAAACGAATTTCTAGTTCGCTAAAACCATAATCATGATGATTAACTAACCACAAATCCCCCAATACTCCTTGATTATCTACTATTGGACAAGCTAACATTGCTACTCGTCCTCTTTCAGGATTGATCGGAATTGAACAAAATTGAAAGTACTGTTTTTGCAATAATTGTTTGTCATAAAGTTCCGGGAAATTTGCCATTTGTGCCACTCTACCTTTGTATTGTGGCCCTCTAATTACGTGCTCAAAACAGATTGTAGATGTGCCTTTTTCTAGATCGTATACTGAAGCATTGCAAGAATTCATGCCTAGCCCAATGGCTAATTCTCTGACTGCTGTTTGTAAAATTTGGTTTTCATCTAAGCTATCGCGGACTTTATCAGTAATTCGCTTTAAACTTGCTTCAATTTCTAAGGCTTTTTGTAATTCTGCCGTGCGTTCTTGTACTTGGATTTCTAAATCTTCGTTCAGTGTTTTGATTTGTTGATACAATTCTGATTGAGCGATCGCAATCGCAATTTTTACCGCCAATTGTTTCAACGATTCTATTTCAAATGGTTGCCAATTTCTAGGTTCTGTACAATTATGAACACATAATAAACCCCATAACTTACTGTTAAATACTATCGGGACAATTAAATTAGCCCTTATTTGTAGTTTTCCTAGTATTTCTAAGTGACAAGGGCTAAGATTCCCTTGGTAAATATCATTTGTAGCCGAGATATATCCTTGTTGATATTTTTCTACAAATTTCGTTTTAAAACAATGATCTGTCAACGATAAACCGAGTATTGATAAGCAATTTTCTGCTACTGATTCTACAACAAATTTTCCATCACCCTTTTCATCTACCTGGTAAATAGTGACTCTTTCCACTTGCAAAAATCTGCGAACTTCCTGTACTGCTTGTCCTATAATTTTATCTATTTTCAAAGATTGGCGAATTCGTTCATGAATCATTCCCAGCAGTCTTTCTCGTTCAGTTTGTTGCCGCAGTGCTTCTTCTGCTTGTTTACGTTCAGTGATATCTTGTGCTGCACCGTAAACAATTAGCGTCCGCTCTTTATCTTCACAATAAACTGGTTGTCTATAGTCGCGTAACCAGCGAACTTCTCCTTCTTTAGTAATAATTCGATATTCGCTGATATCGGATTGCCAACACAACAAATTTTGAATTTTTTCTAAATATTTAGGCAAATCGTCGGGATAAATTAAAGTTTGCCACCCTCCTCTATTTGCCATTTCTTGGCAGCTATATCCCGTAATCCGGCTCACTGCACCCGTCATCCAATCTGTTTTAAAATTATTATTACTATCTATCTTTGCTGCATAAGCAAAATCAGAAATTAATTCTGAAACAATTCGGTAACGATCTTCACTTTTGGCGAGCTGTTCATTAGCAATTTTTCTTTCCGTTATATCGCGAATAATTGTCAATACTTCATCATCTGTACTCTTAATAATTCGCGCTTCAAAATCATAATTCTTGCCTTTTTTCAACAGTTGATATTCAAATAACTGCATCTCTCCTGTAGAGAGTGCTGCTTGCACATAAGACATTACTTGTTGCCACACTGTTTTCGGCAGAAGTTCAGAAAACTTTTTGCTCACTATACCGCTTTTTGAAAATTCTTCACTAACTTGTTTAGCAGGTTGAAAATCTACAATTGTGCCATCTTTATGAATAAAAAATATAGCTTCTGGGATAGCATGAAACAGAATTTGTGTCGTGCTTTCACTTTGGCGCAATGCTTCTTTTACTTGATGACGTTCTGTAGCATCGAAACAGACTCCCACAAAGCCTTTAACTTGGCTTTTATCATCTTTAATTGGAGAAATAGTGTTTTCCACCCAAACTCTACTCCCATCTCGTCTTCTGGCAAAAAGCTCTCCTTTCCAAGAACCAACTCTTAATAATTGTTCAATTATTTCTTGTGTTTGCTGCTCAGTTTCTTCTCCTAATATCACTTCATATACATTTTGACCCATTACTTCTGAGGTTGTCCATTGATAGAGAGTTTCTGCATAGCGATTCCAATAGGTAATTTTACCATCTCTATCTGTGGCAATCACGGCACAATTTATATGAGCCAGTAGCGATGCAGGGAAATCAATATCCATTTCTGTTTGGGGCTGCATTTGTCCTGCCAATATAATAGGTAAGGCTGCTCGATCGACTGGATGAGCTAAACAATTTTCATATAAGCTATTAATTCTTTGTGATTCCATATTTCAATATTTTGTATCCCGATTTAGAATATCTTCTCTGAGGAGCGCCATCAAATCAGATTAGACCTAATGATATTAGAAATGTTAACATTTTAATATTTGTGTGTAATAGATGAAACTTATCTTACATCTGTCAATGGTATTTTATCTGAAAATATTAAAAACTGGTTACTAGTAGTACTTGTCTGATTAATTTTCAGTGGCAAACAGGGTCAGCTTATCCGAACAGCTAGATTAAGCATTTGACTTTATTCAGGACTTAATTGCCAAATTAAGGGTATTTAACCTAAAAAAGCTGGATTTTTAGTTATATTGCCCGATCGGTAAAATTACTAAGGCTATTTTTCGTTTTCTAACTGCTACTTTTCTCTGGGTTCGTAGCATTAGTCATGTACTAAATAAGTTATATTAAAAAATGTAAAGAAAGATTTTACAAAAAAGATGAGTAATTCTAGGCTAGAACAAATTTCTGCTCAGCTTGATAGTGATTCTTCTCGCGATCGAATGCTAGCATTAGCGTCTTTACGGGATGTACCAGCGATCGAAGCAGTACCGCTAATTAAAAAAGTATTGGATGATGAGAATTTGCAAATCCGCTCAATGGCAGTATTTGCTTTAGGATTAAAGCAAACTGAAGAATGCTACCCAATTCTAGTAAAATTACTGGAAAACGATCCAGACTACGGAATTCGTGCGGATGCAGCGGGTGCGTTAGGTTATTTGGAAGACCAAAGAGCCTTTGAACCGCTTTCCCGTGCTTTTTACGAAGATACAGATTGGTTAGTGCGTTTCAGTGCCGCAGTTTCGTTAGGAAACCTGAAAGATCCCAGGGCTTACGAAATCTTAATTAAAGCAGTAGAATCTGACGAAGTGGTATTGCAACAAGCTGCGATCGCAGCTTTAGGAGAAATCAAAGCCACACAAGCAGTCGAGCAGATTTTAAAATTTGCTCAATCTCCAGATTGGTTGGTAAGACAAAGATTAGCCGAAGCATTAGGAAATCTTCCCCATCCTAAAACCATTCCCGCACTTAAATATCTGGAAAAAGACAACCACCCCCAAGTTTCCCAAGCTGCAACTATTTCTCTGCAACGGTTAGCACAGTAGAAAGGCTCCAAGGCAGAAGGCAGAAGGCAGAAGGGAAGAAAGGCTCCAAGGCAGAAATAAAAATTTCCCTTTGTCCCCTTGTCCCC
>NZ_JADEWG010000305.1 GCF_015207735.1 [Phormidium] sp. LEGE 05292 | reverse complement strand
GTCCCCAGCCCCCAGTTGATTAACTATCCTCTTGAATAATCAAGCCGTCTTTTTCAATTTTCAACCATCTGCCACGCCAATATATTTGTTGCCCAAAAGCACCAAGTAACCAGATAATTAAGTTGAGAATATCTCTAAAGGGAAGTAACCAAAGCCAAAGTAAAAGTTTTGGACAATTTATACTCAAGATGGCAATTAATACTTGAATGTAGCGAATGATAAAAGTTACTAAACAAAGTGCAAGCGCCCAATTTTGCCATCCCGATATAAACAGTAATAAAATACTATATACAGTACCGTAACAAAACACCATACCATAGTATTGTGAACCTCGATTAAAACGAATTGTCCTCGCCCAACGTACTTCTCTTTGAAAGAATGATTGAAAGCTTTCGCCAGTTGTATCCGACTCTAAAATATAGCGAGAAAATTCAATTCGATAACCAGCTTCTACTGCTCGTTTCGCTAAATTATAGTCCGATCCAATGCGGTTTAAATGCAAGCCACCAAATTCTGCTAAAGTTGATTTCCGAGTTGCCATTGTCGGGCCAACAGCAAATTTAAAACCGCGATCGATAACTCCAGAAATTAAAGCAGAGGGAATAAAATCAAAACACCGACCAAAGGAAGCTAAAGCTGCTACTATTGTCCGAGGATTTCTGCCGACATATCCACAAGTTACTAAACCAATTTTGGGATCTTTTAAGGGCGCAGTGACAATACTAATATAGTCAGGGATTACCCGAATATCACTATCAGCAAAGATAATAGTTTCATACTGAGCAGCTTCTAGAAGATAACTTAAATTGCTATCTTTGTAATTGATACCTCGGGGTTTTAACCCAATCAATAACTTGACGCGATCGGCATATTTCGCTGCTAATTTTTTTAACAAAGGAACAGCCGGATCTTCCGGGTCTAATACTCCAAAAAGTACTTCATAATTAGGGTAATTTTGCTGACAAAATGATGACCAATTCTCATACGCTCCCTCATCAATACCGCAAACTGGTATCATCAGCGAAACAGAATCTTCGGAAGGGGTTGTTACCTGTTCCTTAGAGGCAAAAAATTTTAGAGTGCAGATGGCACAGGTGATGTAAAAGGCGATCGAGCCGCTAATTAAGATTAGGAAAACAATTTGGAAAAACAGCATCACTAATAACTTTCCCTAACGGATAATAAACTTTCTCTTATAAAGATTACCTGAAAAGTACATTAAGGACAAAGTAAACCGTAGATAAATACACATAAATCAAAAAATTTGCTTAAAAATCTCAAATTATCCGAAGCCAAATAGGGCAAGAAGTTATAGCCGAAGAGTTTGGTTTCCAACCAAGCATAGTTGTAGATTTCCGTATTAATCCTAAAGATGCTTATAAAGAAGGTAAAGATACTTTAATAAAAGGTACTTTGGACTTACTCGATCGTGTTCAAGGAGATGCTGTTTTGCTATTCAACGGGGAACAACCTGTACTGCAAAGAATCAATGGAAAACTTAGACTCTACTCAGGATGGGAGGCTACATTAATAAATATACTTCACGATCGTAAGCTACCTTATGAACTTTATCAGCCCCAATCATCTTCAACAAACATCAAAGTTGGGTAAGAAAATCGCCAGTTGCTTGAGTGATTCTACAAAAGTTTCTGTACCTACCATTGACAACTGACTCAGCACCGCTTCTGCTAATTTACCCAAAGCCATATCTTCCAATTCTGTCAATAGAAAAAGTAAACTCAGCATTCTTTAGATAAAAAAGTTAGTAGTATTCTGTTTTACATATAAAAATGAAATTTGCTTCTCAACCACTTTTTATATGTAATTTAGTAATATATTTATCCTTTAGCCTACATAAGAATTTTTCAAGAGAAAAGGTTTACAATTAAGAAAGATTAAACCAAAAACATCTGTTTCCCCTTTTCCGTTAAGAGTACAACCAGAACAGTAAATATGATTGAACTCCTTGCTGCGCTTTCTGCTGCTGCTGCGGTAGGTGTAGGGAGAATAGCCCTACCATTATTACTAATTGGACTTTTGCAAGGGGATAATCTCTGGTCTCGCGTACCCATACTTTCCCTCATTCATCCACAGGTAGTAGTGGGGATACTCACGAGTTGGTCATTATTTGAATTATTTGCTTCCAAACAACTGCTTGGACAGCGCATTCTGCAAATTATTCATCTCCTATTTAGCCCCGTAGTGGGAGCAATGGTTGGCGCTTTTGTGGCTCAAACCGCTAATCTGGAAGGATGGATGATTGTATTAATTGGTGCGATCGGGGGTTTACTAGCTTTTGTATTACAACTTGTACAAATAGGTTGGTTTTTTCGCCTTCGTGGTTTACCTCTTTGGTTAGTCTTTATTCAAGATGCTTTATGTGTAGTCTTGGTGTTGCTAGCCTTTGACGCACCCAGACAAGGAGGATTAATTGCCATGATCCTACTTTGGCTGGCAATTCGCAGTTCTGGAGAATGGTATCGTTGGTACAGAAAGCAGAAGCATTCTCCTAAGTATCACCCGGATTAGACATTGGAGACTAGGGGACAAGGGGACAAGGGGACAAGGGGAC
>NZ_JADEWG010000304.1 GCF_015207735.1 [Phormidium] sp. LEGE 05292 | reverse complement strand
CTCCCCCACTCTCCCCCTTAAAACTATGCTCAAAGACCCAGACAAAGACTTTGTTTCTGTCAATAAAATCTTGGGAAAACAAGCATCTATAGGCTTTATTCCCGCCGAACAACTCATTCCTTGGATGGCTATTGCCATCATTTCATACATCATCACTAACGGCTTTTTTAGCTTGGGAATGCCTTGGTTTTTCACTACTACTCTTTGGCTAATTGTTAGTTGGTGGTTTCTCACCGGAAAGCAACCTCACTTGTTTGTAGATAAATTCCGATTTCCCCCTGGTACTGAGTGGTACAACGGCAATCTATCATACCTTCCCCCAGTACCAGAAAAACGACCACCTACCCTTCGTACTCGCTTTAAAGATTCGCAAGTTCGCATCAAACTTCAACCTAAAATTGCCCCCAATCAATCAGGAGGCAACAGCCGACTTATGCCATTTCAAAACTATCAAAATCTTCTTTGTCTAGTTACTATCAAAAAAGACAACCGCGAAGTTTCTGGCTATTTACTTAACGAAGGTAGCCAATATCAGGTTGTATTTGGTTTCTCCACTCCAGGATTGCATAATCTCCTCTATCGTCATGAAGTTAGCAATGCAGCTACTGCTTTAGAAGAGGGATTAAAAGATATTCCACCAGGGGAGAAGTTGATATTTCATACAGGTTGCCACAGCAATGACAGTATGCGACAGCAGCAGCTAAACGAACAGGTAGAAACTTGTCATTTTAAACCAATTTCAGTACTGATTAGGAACGAACAAAAGCGCGTTCAAGAACTAACTCTAACTGGCACCAGACAAGTGTGGAATCAAACAATGTTCTCTACTTGGACGTTTAATGCTCAATCCGGTTCTCAGTCTAACGACTTTTTGAGCAAAATTATTGATGGTATTTTGAATACAGCTAATAGTATTGTTGCTCAGTTTACCGGAAACGATCGCATTTATAAACAACGCTTCTACAAACAACTGCTGCTGCAAGCTTTCGAGCAAGGATACTTGAATTGGGAAATCCTCCTTAATACCAAAATTGGGCTAGAAATTCAACCGATGAATGCCGAACAATTATGGTCATGGCTGTGGCAAAAATTTAACAATACACCTGCACCGCCTATTCCACAGTTACTCACTTTGTCAGAAACTACATCCGACTATAAACTAACAGAAACTATCAACAATCACAAACACGCTTGCACCATTTTAATTGCAGGTCAAAATGGTCGTTCTAGTTGCCCAGAACATAAACAAGATAAATCGCGCATCTGGCTTAATGGCAAAAATACAGAATGTGGCGTATTGACGATGGAAGAAAGTCCTGGTGGTTGGATTAATACTAGAGAACAGTTGAAATGGTTGTGGAAAGTGATGAGTTCCACTTACGTTCATGATACCGAAGCCGTTGTTGAAATTAGTGCAGCTTCTAACTTTTTTATTCAGGATAACTTAGCTCGTCAAGCCAAACAATCTAAAACTGCTAGAAAACTAGCTTTAGAAAAAGGGCAAGGTCGAGATGTCGGTGCTGAAGTTAAGCAAGAAGAATCTTTCGATGCTCAAAAGAAAATGTATAAAGGTGCTAAAGCACTGCACGCGGCAGTTGTTTTCTTAGTCTACCGACCAACACCAGAACAACTCAATCAAGCTTGTCAAATGTTGACCAATAGTTTCGGTTCTGCCAAAGTAATTAGAGAGCGAAATATTGCTTGGTTAATCTGGTTAGAAACTTTACCCATTACTACAAATTGGCTATTGCATAGCAGTTCTCTAATTAACGAACGTCGCCTTACTTTTGATACAGAAACAGTTGCAGGTGTTTTACCTTTAACTACAGTGCGAGATATCGATTCAACTGGTGTTGAATTTATTACTAAAGGTGGTAAACCTGTTTGCATCGATATCATGCACAACCAAACCAGTCGTGCAATTATTACTGGTGAAAGTGGTAGCGGTAAATCAGTTTTGGGATGGCGATTTGCTCTTGATGCTTTAGCTGCTAACATTCCCGTTGTTGGCATGGATATTTCTAGCGGTTCTGGTAGCACTTTTGAAACGGCGATCGCACTTTTAGGCGATAATGGTGCATACTACGATATTACCAAAGGTAGCTCAAATTTACTGGAAATCCCCGACCTGCGACGTTTTGATAAACCAGAACGTTCTCGACGCTTAGACCAGTGGAAAGAGTTTATCAGAAAAGCATTGACTATTATCAGCATGGGCAAGGTAAATGACCCAAAATTAGCACAACGAGTTGATGCTATCCTGCTGTTAACTTTGAAAAAGTTTCTCGAAGATTTAGAAATTATCGAACGCTATAATGCGGCTTTTGAAAAAGGTTGGAAATCAAATGAATGGCAAGAGATGCCCACCTTAAAAGATTTGCTAAAATTCTGCACCAAAGAACAATTAAATGGGTCTTCCGGCATCATGGGGTAAAATGTAGTTAGCACTACATTTTACCCGAAAAGGACGATGGATTTTCATCTAGATACCTTATTAAACTTACCAAACGTTACAGTTTTCACTGCTTATGAAAAAGAAGGATTCTTCATTTTAAAATTAGAGTTGTTAAACG
>NZ_JADEWG010000041.1 GCF_015207735.1 [Phormidium] sp. LEGE 05292 | reverse complement strand
GGGTAGGGCGTTTTGGGGAGAGGGTGGTGTTTGTACCGGATACGGTGGTGGGCGATCGCATTTCTGTCCGCTTACTCCGCGTTAAGCCCCAGTACGCCTTTGGCAAGCTGCAAGACATTATTGAACCTTCTGCCCATCGGACTCGCCCTGGCTGCATTGTGGCGGACAAATGCGGCGGTTGCCAATGGCAGCATATTAACTATGAGTATCAGTTGGAAGCAAAGCGGAATTTGGTGATTCAAGCTTTGGAACGGATTGGCGGAATTTCTGCGCCACCTGTGGATGCGGTTTTGGCAGGGGATTCGGCTTTGGGATATCGTAATAAATCGACTTATCCTGTGGGTTTGTCATCGATACAGAAGGTGCAGGCGGGCTATTTCCAAAAGGGTTCTCATCAGATTGTCAATTTGAACCAATGCCCGGTACAGGATGCTAGGTTAAATCCAATGCTTGCTGAGGTAAAGCAGGACATTCAAGGGCGGGGTTGGCGAATTTATAACGAAAAACACCATCGCGGGCAAATACGCCATCTGTCGCTGCGGATTGGGCGACGCACGGGGGAAATGTTGTTAACTTTGGTGGTGAAGGATTGGGATTTGCCGGGAGTTGAGGCTCAGGCTGAAGCTTGGTTGAAGCGTTATCCTCAGTTGGTGGGGGTGTCGCTGAATCGAAATCCCGATCGCACAAATGCTAATTTCGGTGAGGAAACTCGCTGTGTTGCCGGGAAACCTTTTTTACGGGAAAAGTTTGCTGATTTAGAGTTTCAAATTCGCCCGGATACTTTTTTCCAGGTAAATACAGAAGTGGCGGAGTTGCTGTTAAAAGAAATTATTGGGCAACTTAATTTACAAGGAAATGAGGTTTTGGTTGATGCTTATTCTGGCATTGGTACGATGAGTTTACCTCTGGCTAAATTGGTGCGCCAAATAGTTGGTTTGGAGATGCAACGAGAGGCGGTGGAACAAGCTGAGGCAAATGCTATTTTGAATCAGATTACTAATGCTACTTTTCAGGTGGGAGAGGTAGAAAATTTGTTGCCGCAGTTGGCAGTAACGCCGGATATTGTGTTGTTAGATCCGCCGCGTAAGGGTTGCGATCGCACTGTGTTAGATTCTCTTTTGGAAATTCAACCGAGTCGGATTGTTTATGTTAGTTGTAAACCTGCGACTTTGGCACGCGATCTGAAAATTTTGTGTGCTGGTGGTTATCAGTTAACCAGAGTGCAACCTGCTGATTTCTTTCCCCAAACTGCTCATGTTGAATGTGCGGCTTTTTTGGTGAAATAAGTCAGAAGGCAGAAGGTAGATAAAGCTTTTGCACCTTTGGCGACAGAATAAGACGATCGCATTATTGAGAGAGTTAGCTGAAAAATGCGATCGTCTAAGTTTATTAATTATGGGTTTTTAACAACTTGATATTATTGAATAGAGTACTTTTCCATTTGCTTGGCTGGAAGGGCAACTTAGGAGTAATACCATTTCACGTTAAGGTTAATACAAATAATTTGTAGGGGCGGGTTTAGCCATTAACTTGGGCTACCCACCATCAAATCTTCAACAAAACCCGCCCTTTTCAGATATGTATTAACTCAAGTTGCTAGTTACAAGTCTAACTCTTTCTTAGCCCCCCTTATTAAGGGGGGTTGGGGGGATCTAAACCTAGTAATCACAGCCTAAGATCCCCCCTAACCCCCCTTACTCAAGGGGGGAACAAGAAAGAATTAATAACTAGCAACTTGCGTTATTATTCATTTCGTGAATTGGTATAACAGAAATTGTTAACCTAGAAAGGTGGCAAAGTAGTAGTTAGTGCAGCACGGCAGAAATAATCTCTAAGTTGAAAAAAGGTGAAAAGCTTTGTACAACTCTTCTTTGCTTCTGTCTTCTACTGATTGAGTTTGTGAGATGGGAAACTATGTTGGAACAAAAATTAGAGCAATTAAAAAACATTTTTGCGGAAATGGAGCGAACGATTATTGCTTATTCAGGAGGAATTGATAGTACTTTGGTGGCGAAAGTTGCTTATGATGTTTTGGGCGATCGCGCTTTAGCTGTAACTGCGGAATCTGCTTCTTTATTACCAGAAGATTTGGAAGATGCCAAGATTCAAGCGTTAGAAATTGGGATTCCGCATCAAGTAATTCAAACTCATGAAATGGAAAATTCCAATTACACTGCTAACCCAGTAAATCGCTGCTATTTTTGCAAAAGTGAATTGCATGATACCCTAAAACCTTTAGCTTTAAGTTTGGGTTATCCTTATGTGGTAGATGGGGTAAATGCTGATGATTTAAGAGATTATCGTCCGGGGATTCAAGCAGCGAAGGAACGGGGTGCGCGATCGCCTTTAGCGGAAGTAGGAATTACGAAATTGGAAGTGCGAGAAATTTCTAAATTCTTAGGACTTCCTTGGTGGGATAAACCTGCTCAACCTTGTTTAAGTTCTCGCTTTCCTTATGGGGAAGAAATTACGATCGCTAAATTACAAAGAGTGGGGAGAGCAGAACTTCATTTGCGGAAGTTGGGATGGAAAAATTTGCGCGTGCGATCGACTGGTGATACTGCCAAAATTGAATTAGCACCAGAGCAAATTAAAGAGTTTGTTTTAACAACAGATTTACCCCAGTTAGTCACTGCTTTTCAAGAATTTGGATTTATTTATGTGACTCTGGATTTAGAAGGTTATCGCAGTGGCAAATTAAACCAAGTGCTTTCCCCGGAAATTCGCAATAGTAATACCCCATCTCAAGTAATGATGAGTTAATAAGTTCGTTGTGAGGACTTTAGTCCTCTTAGCAAAGCACTAAAGTGCTCACAACAAGCTACTTGAATTACTTTTTTGATTGTTATTTTACTAATGGTTAGTTGGGTGACTAAAGTAAAATAATTTTAGTAAAAAGGTTTCTATAAAGTAATAGATTACACAATTCCTCAATAACTGGTTAAGCTAAAGTAGAATTGTATAGTTCCGAACATAATCAACCTTAAAAATATATCACTATCTTAAAGGGTAAGTGGCACTAACTGGTAAATGAATTATCTATTTAAAGAATTAGATTGCTTTCGGGAGTTTTCCGATAAAAAATAATGTAAAATATACAATTATGAGATGCGTTTATTGCATAAAAGTACACCTCTCATTACCTTGTATTTTATTTACAAATTCCAAAACAGTATTAAAATATACAAAATTTCATTAATAAGTAACTTTAGCCCGAAAGTTTTTGGTAAAAGTTAATAGGAATAACTTAATACCTGGTGATGAACAACTAGGTTAAAACCTAAATATACAAGGCGGGTGCTTAATATGCTGAACTCAACAACTTACCCCCTCAATTCCCTGGATATGACAACTATTAGCCGTTTGGAAGAAAGCTTTTTCCAAGTAGGCGAATCAAAGAATGGAAAAAGCTATAGGTTAGAGTCTTTAGGAATTAAAAATTGCGGTCGTGTGTATCGTAATTTATCAGTATCGCAGTTAGTAGAACATACTTTAGCACGCCAAGAAGGTATTTTAGGTGAGAATGGCGCGGTGTTTGTGAAGACGGGAAAGTATACAGGACGATCGCCTAAAGATAAGTTTATAGTTGACGAGCCAGGTATTCATGATGAGATAGATTGGAACAGCGTAAATGTGCCGATTTCCGTAGAGAAATTCGAGCAACTGTACAAGAAAGCACTTGCTTATATGCAAGGCAAAGATTTGTATGTTTTTGATGGTTATGTTGGTGCCGATCCTGAATATCGGTTAGGTGTAAGAATCATTAATGAATTTGCTTGGCACAATTTATTTGTGCATCAATTGTTTATTAGACCAACAGCAGAAGAACTCAAGCATCATCATGCTGATGTTACAGTAATTTCCGTTCCCGGTTTACAAGGCGATCCTGAAACGGATGGCATTAATAGCGAAGCATTTATTGTAGTGAATTTCCTAAAAGGAATTGTTTTAATTGGCGGAACTCACTATGCTGGGGAAATGAAAAAATCCGTGTTCTCATTCATGAATTATTTAATGACGAAACGGAATGTTTTGCCGATGCACTGTGCTGCCAATATGGACGAAAATGGTAATACAGCTTTATTTTTTGGTCTTTCGGGTACAGGAAAAACAACGTTATCTGCCGATCCAGAACGTCGTTTAATCGGTGATGATGAACATGGATGGTCAACGCAAGGAGTCTTCAATTTTGAAGGTGGATGTTATGCTAAAACTATTCGCCTTTCTAAGAAAAATGAACCGCAAATTTGGGAAGCGTTGCGTTTTGGTTCGTTAATTGAAAATGTAACTATTGACCCAGAAAAACGGACTCCAGATTATAACGATAGCAGCGTTACGGAAAATACTAGGGCTGCTTATCCAGTGGAATTTATTCCTGATTGTGTAATACCTGGTTTTGGTGGTCATCCAAAAACAGTAATCTTTTTAACCGCAGATGCTTTTGGTGTTTTGCCTCCGATTGCTAAACTGACAAACAGACAGGCAATGTATCATTTCATCTCTGGTTATACGAGTAATTTAGCTGGTACAGAAAGGGGAATTACTGAACCGCAAGCGACTTTTTCTTCTTGTTTTGGTAAGCCATTTTTACCTCTGTCTCCGATTGTTTACGCTGAGATGTTGTACGACAGAATTATTGAATATAATGCTGATGTATATCTGGTAAATACTGGTTGGACTGGTGGGCCTTATGGTGTAGGTAAACGGATTGCGATCGCAGATACTCGTGCGATGATTTCAGCGGCTTTGAGTGGTGAATTAAATCATGTAAAATTCCATCACCATCCAATTTTCCACATTTTAGTTCCTGAGTCTGTTCCGGGTGTAGATAGTAATATTTTAGATCCGATCAATACTTGGAGCAATCCAGAAGCATATCAAGAAAAAGCGAAAGCTTTGGCACACAAGTTTGTGGAAAACTTTAAGCAATACCAACGAGTACCACGAGAAATTATGGAAGCTGCGCCTAGTTTAGGTTAGGTCGATCGCTTTTCCAGTGTTGAATTCGCGATCGGCTTTTGATAATCTCTTGTGTGGGGTGGGTAATTCCTCCCCTTATTTTTTTGTAATGTAGGAGCAACAAATTAGTGGGTCTAAAACTGGAAAATGTCATTCCTTGGGGGCGCAATTTTGCCGAATATGTGAGAATGTTTAATCTCACAACAGATGAGTTAAAGTTAAAGATTTTAGATTGTGGTGGAGGCCCTTCTAGTTTTAATGCGGAAATGACTGAGCAAGGATACAATGTAATATCTTGCGATCCGGTTTACTATTTTACTGCTGATGAAATTAGACAGCGAATTCAAGATACTTACTCAGCAGTTGTTAATGGTGTGCAAGCAAATTTAGATTGTTATGTGTGGCAGGAAATTACCTCTCCTGAGCAATTAGGACAGGTACGCATGACAGCAATGGAAAAATTTTTGGCAGATTTTGACTTTGGGCTAAAAGAAGGGCGTTATCTGCCGCATGGGTTGCCAGTATTACCTTTTAATAATTATCAGTTTGATTTAGCTTTATGCTCACATTTCCTGTTTACTTATTCTGAGCAACTTTTAGAAGAATTCCATTTGGCGGCGATTCGGGAAATGTGTCGGGTTGCTAAAGAAGTGAGAATTTTTCCGATTTTAAATATATCGGGAGAAGTATCACCTATCTTAGAACCTGTAATCAATAAATTGGAAATGCAAGGTTATAGTGTGGAAGTGAAACAAGTGGGATATGAATTTCAAAAAGGCGGCAACCAAATATTAAAGGTATGTCCGCCGAGATGAAATTTTAAATAGGTGGTTGGACTTCGATCGGAACTAGGAAACAACCGTTGATTCGCCAACTACCATCAGGTTGTTTTTCCATTTGGTAAAGTGCCCTTCTGGGGTTTCCTTCGGGATCGAGCACCAATACTGGTTGCGCTAAAGCACCGTTAACAATTGCCAGGTTTTCAAATATTACTGAACGAGGACGGTAGACTGCTTCGTAGGAAGAGCGCACCATCTCCATGAAGTTTTCCGGGGTTTGGAATGTAACTTGAATTCCTGGGGTAGCAAGTGAGAATGCAGTAAAGGCATCCTCGTGCTGAAATGCTTCCAGTTGGCGTTCGATAACAAACCGGATGGCGGCGCGATCGCTATCTGTAATTTGCATCTGTTTTGCCTTTGTTTCTATAACGCTACTAATAGAGCAGTTTACTTAAATTATAGAAAGGCTAGCCGCTAGTTGCTAGCGAGAAAACTTAAGAAAGGTTAACAATATGATTTTTTACCAGTTAGTTAAAGCTGATCTATCTGTGGGAATACTAAATTGAGCATATTTTTTTAGTAGTGACAGAATGTTAGATTTAGTTAGTTTAAGAAAAACTGGAACAGGTTGGGAATTTGCTAGCGAAGCTGCTTTGGAAGATTTTATTTGGTTGAATTTAGTTCAATTATTTGGGTTAACTCCTCTCAAGCGGCAATATTCTGTAGATGGGCAAATTTGCGATATTTTAGCTTTGGGTGAAAGTCAAGAGTTGGTAGTTTTGGAATTGAAAAATGTTGAGGATCGATATGTTGTGCAGCAGTTAACTCGCTATTATCATGCTTTGTGTGAGGAAAAGACTTTTAGTGAGCGAATTGATTATGAAAAACCTGTGCGGTTAATTGCTGTTGCGCCAAGTTTTCACCGAGATAATTTTACAGACAGAAAGTATCACCATTTGTCTATTGAATTTTGGCAATTTACGGTTTTGGCAGATTCAGAAAAGTTCTATCTTCAGTTGAAAAATGTGGAAAATGATAAAATTACAAAATTAGAGATTCCGTTTCAAGAAAAGGAAAGTAACGATGATATACCTGAGCCTCCAAGAGCGTTTTTCAAACTACTGGTTAATTGTACTGAGTCGGAAAAACAAGAAATTTTAAAAGTCCGGCATAAAATCCTCAGATTTGATCCACGTATGGAAGAAATTTATAGTCTTGGTAGTGTCCAATATGGCAAACAAAAGGGTAAAACAACTAAATTATGTGCTGAATTATCTCTAGATAGTAAACGTAATATTATACTTTTTTTATGGTTAGCTTTAAAAGGTGGCAAAAGTGAAAGAGTTGCTAGAGCTAGACTTTGGACAGATTGGAATGGAAAGGCTTTGATAGAAGGTTTCGTTCCTGATGGAATAGGCTCAAAAATTACTTCATCCAAAAAGGTAATAGCTAATAGAATCGAAAAGATTAAAGAAATGGCAACCAGAAATTATATAATAACTTCTGACTTTAAAAATATTAGACAATACTGTAAAGACAGAAATGTAATTTTAAAAAGATATTCGAAATTGGGAATAATAACTTATGAAGAGTTAAATTATTTAACATCGGAATTAAAGTATCATGCGGTAATGATACCTAACTATGTACAATATAAAATCGCTGAAAAAAGTTATGAATTATTAGATTTGTTGATTGATTTGGCACTCAAAAAATGGTTATCAAGAATTTAAATTGTAAATTTCTTCTTCTCTTCTCTCTGTGTTCTCTGCGTCTCTGCGGTTCAAAAAAACCTCTTATTCAAAACTCAAATATAACTACTATATTAAATTGCAAAGAAAGAGGAAAAAATTTGAATGGGTGATAACTATCTGTCAACCCCAGACGCAGTAAGGGTTGGACAGAGATCGCCTAATCTAAAAACTAATTTAGATATAATACATAGGATTATTATGTTTACGCTCATCCCTCATCTGACATAAATCTTGGAGAGTATAACGGCTGAGGATTTTTTCGGAAGCAGAATTAGCTTGCTGCCAAACTTTATAAATTGCTTCTTTTTCTAGAGTGCAATAATCCGATCGCTTTTTCTCTTTCTGCTCACCTTCTAAAGAAATCACAACTTCCAATACAGTAATCTCCCAAGGTTCACGACTTAATACATAGCCACCTTTAGAACCACGATGACTTTGTACTAAACCACCACGCCGCAGACTAGTAAAAACTTGTTCCAAGTAACGTTCAGGAATTGGCTGTTTAGTTGTAATTTCGCTAAGAGTTAACGGAACTTTTTTAGTGGTATTGCTGGCTAATTCTATAAGTGCTAACAAGGCATATTCCAGTTTGGAAGATAGTTCCATAAGACTGTAGCTTTCGTTGTTTGGGGGAGAATCTAACATGATATTGTTGTTAACTAGATGAACAAAACAATTTGAGATATAATTTTTTTTTTTACATTTTAAAACATGGAAAACTTTAAATTAGTTGGCATAGTTAAAAGAACATAAATTACACCTGTTCCTAAAAGCATTACCACTAAACTAAAAAGAATTACCCACCTTTTTGAAGGTTGGTAAGTATCGGCATCAATTGCACCCAGAACCCAAAAATAGTGCTGGGTTGAAAGTAAGACTGTTACTAAACCAATTCCGGCAAAAAGTAAGCCAAGTGCCCAACCGTAACCTGTTCCGGGAGCATCAGGTGAAATCAAATAACGTAGGCGTGCAATTAATACTCCAAAACCTGTGAGAGCGATCGCAGTTCGCATCCATGCCAAATAGGTTCTTTCGTTGGCTAAATGATCTCTGGTTCGCTCCGAACTTGTTTTTGCTCTGGTTACAACTTTTTTTGCTGCTAATTCAGAATTCACCTGTGCTAACGGCTCAATAGTCTGGGGATAATCGCTAGTTTCTTGGAGTGGTTCCATAAGTCTAAAAATTTGAGGTTAACGATTGGCACTTGTTAATTTTTTAGGTGCAAAACTCTTATTTCAAAACCGCATAAGGGAAAATTTTGATTTTCTTAGATTGCACGTAAACTTGTTGACTTGGCTGCAATTGCAGTTGCAGAAAACGCTCTCGACTTAGGTAAGCATTTACTCTTTCTCCTGACTCCAAAACTAACTCCACGCGAATTTCCCAACCCAAATAAATAATTCGGTCAATTCTCGCAGATACCGCACCTTTAACAGGTTGTAGCTGAACTAAAACATCGTGAGGTCGGAGGAAAATTTGCTCTTTTTCTGTGAGCCGTTTATTAGTATGTAAAAAGCCTGTATCGCCTGGTAACACATTCACTGGCCCAAGAAAACTCATCACAAAAGGAGTTGCCGGATTATCATAGATTTCTGATGGTTGACCAACTTGTTCCACACGACCATGATTCATCACCACAATTTCATCAGCTACTTCCATTGCTTCTTCTTGATCGTGGGTAACAAATACAGTCGTTACTTGCACTTCTTCGTGCAGATTTCGTAACCAAGTCCGCAATTCTTTACGGACTTTGGCATCTAATGCACCAAAAGGTTCATCTAATAACAAAACTCTTGGTTGTACTGCTAATGCTCTAGCTAAAGCAACCCGTTGTCTTTGTCCACCAGAAAGTTGAGAAGGATAGCGATCGCCTAACCCCCCCAACTGAACTAACTGCAAAAGTTCCTCAACTCGCTGCTGAATCTTGTTTTTCGCTACTTTGCGAATTTCCAAAGCAAAAGCTATATTTTGGCGAATTGTTAAATGTTTAAACAAAGCATAGTGCTGAAACACAAAACCAATGTGACGTTCCTGCACACGCTGGTAAGTAGCATCTTCTCCAATCAGCCAAATTTTTCCAGTATCAGGAAGTTCTAACCCTGCAATCATCCGCAACAAAGTGGATTTTCCCGATCCAGAAGGGCCTAACAACGCCACCAGAGAACCTGTTTTCACTTCTAAATTTACCTGGTCAACGGCGGAGAAAGAGCCAAATCGTTTAGAAACATTCTCGACTTTAATACCCATATTGTGCCTCGACAAGAAACTGCTATATTTAAAACTACGCTAAATACATCGACAAACAGTATTTTACAATACCATGCTCTTTACGCTACTCTCAACGAAACAATCTGTAAAACCAATTCGCCAGCAATTCAGTCCCCGGTCAATATTGCCAATTAAGTCAAATCAGCTTTGGAAAATTGAGTCAGGTGTGGTCAAAGCAACCACTTGGCTGGAGGACGATGCGATCGTTACTTTGGGAATTTGGGGGCCAGGAGATATTGTCGGTAAAGCTTTATCAAAGGTGGAAGCTTACCAAATAGAGTGCTTAACCAAAGTAGAACTAATACCATTTCACGCCCAAGAGTGGCAGGAAATTACAGACCTTCTATTAGCGCATATTCAACAAGCTGAGGAATTATTGCTAATTCGTAGCTATAAAAAAACCGATGTGATGGTGATTAAGCTATTAAGTTGGCTGGCAAAAAGGTTCGGTCATGAAGTTAAAAACGGGCAGTTAATTGATGTACGTTTAACTCACCAAGATATAGCGGAAATGCTTGGTGCAACTCGCGTTACTGTGACTCGCGTCTTAATTCAATTGGAACAACAAGGTTTGATTGAACGCCTTTCTTTACATAGATTTTTGGTTAAAGAAGAGGAATTATGGCATTACGAAATTTAGGTAAATCCTGTTAATTATCAGTGTTTGTATAATCTCCAATAAAATTTCGCATACCTCTTTGCTGACAGTTAAAAGAGGTATATTCTTCTAGATTAATTAAATATAGTACATTTGATTAGATTTGCGGCTTTCTTTACGTTTATCAGATAAACTTTTTAGAGAATAGCTGGCAAAAAGCTGCATTACGGATTGATTCGCTTGCGACCATATATCCTCAATTAATAAATTATCTACAGATTCAACTGAAGCCTGTCCTGATTTTTCTGGCTGAGGAATACCTTCTAAACAAGTGACAATTTCTAATAAAGTAATATTTTCTGGCGCTTTAGTTAAACAATAACCGCCTTTTATTCCCCGATGAGAACGAACAATTCCACTACGTCGCAGGGAGATTAACAATTGCATCAGATAACGATAAGGAATGTTTTGAGCAGCAACGATTTCATCTACTTGTAAGAAACTGCTTTGTTGATAATGATCGGCTAGTTCTAACAAGGCTAATAAACCATATCTTACTTTAGCGGATAGTTTCATCATCTTAACGTTGACACTGATTATATTAATACCACACTTTAACGATGTGTTTTATGTAGTTTAAGAAAAATCGCTAAATTTTACTTTTTTTCATCTGCTAATTAGAAGAAAAAAATTGCAAAAAAAGCTACTTTAACCTGCTTTTTCAGCACTTTCAGTCTTAGTCACTACTGATTTGTGTAAAAAGCAAGAGTTATGAAATATTTCTATTTGCTTTAATTAACTACGCTAAGTCGATTGCTTTATAGTATTATACTATGGAATATTAAAATAAATACTATTTTAGAGATATTGTGTTAATCGAGATATAGGTTAATTTAGAGATAATATTTACAACAGAGGTTGAATAGCCAGGTAAAAATTATAAATGAAAAATAAAACTTTTAACAAAGTTAGCAAAATCATTGCTTTTCTGCTACTGTCGCTGATTTTTTTCTCCCCTTTCGTAATTGTTAATGCTGGAGAGAGGGGAGTTTTAATGCAATTTGGCGAAGTTCAAAATCAAATTTTCGGAGAAGGAATTCACTTGATTATTCCCCTTGTTAATACAGTAAAAAAATTGAGTATTCGAGTACAAAAGCAGGAAATTTCCGCAGAAGCTTCCTCAAAAGATTTACAGGATGTTTTTACGGATGTTGCTCTTAACTGGCACATTCTCCCAGAGGAAGCAAACTTAATTTACCAACAAATAGGAGATGAAGCAGCAATTATAGATAAAATAATTAACCCAGCAGTGGAAGAAATACTTAAAGCAGTGATGGCGAAATACACAGCAGAAGAAATTATTACTAGAAGGGAAGAAGTAAAAACTGGAGTAGATAATAGTTTAACTACTAGATTAATAACTTATCACATTACGGTTGATGATATTTCTTTGGTTCATGTGCATTTTTCCCAACGATTCGGTGATGCTGTAGAAGCAAAACAAGTTGCTGAACAAGAAGCAAAAAGAGCAGAGTTTGTAGCCCTTAAAGCTACTAAAGAAGCGGAAGCTAAAGTGAATTTTGCTAAGGGAGAAGCGGAAGCACAAAGGTTAGTTCGAGAAACTCTGAGTACGGAAGTTTTAGCTAAGCAAGCTATAGAAAAGTGGAATGGTAATTTACCTTTAATTATTGGTGAGGGTGGGCCAAAAGTGTTGGATTTGAGTCAATTAGTAAATACTCTCCAAAAGTAAGGTTTCTGATTTACAAATTACCCAAAATTTCTAAAGGAGTGTCGAGAATTTTTAGTTGCAGGAGTGCCAGAATTACTAGGGTGTAGACAGTGGAAGTAGCTATACCCATCAATAATTCTTTTTTAAAATTACGTTCTTTAGATTGGTCTTGAAATACGTCCATAACTCCGGCTTGCATGAGTAGAATTCCGGCGATGCAGGAGATCCAATAACCAATAATGGTGCAGGGTAGGAGTAATTTTGGTGACAGTAAGCTACAGAGGTAGCCAAAACCGTAGGCGATCGGTAAATTGAAAAATAAGTCATTCCACCAAGATAAAGGCGAAAGCAAAAACCCTATAACTAGAAAAAATCCACCTTTGAGCTTTTTGAATAAAACTGCGGCAAAGTCCTGCGATATACCTTGGCGTAACTGTTCTGGGTTAAGTGCTTTAGCAATACTCAACCCTTGACCAACTTTTTCACCGCTTTCCATACAACTCCTTATTCTCAATCGGTTTACCGTATATTAAAACAAAAAAAAGTAAAAGTCCAGTGGAAAATACTGAAAAACTGGGTTTCTTTACTAAACAGTTTTTATACCTAAATGTTTGATCCCCCCTAACCCCCCTTATTAAGGGGGGAACAAGACTCGGTTTTATATGGTTTCCCTTTAGTTTGCTACAGATGGCTGACGCTCCAGACCCTCCAGACGGGGAGAAGGGGGGATTGATTTGTAGCAAAATATTAGGGAATTGAGATTAAGTCCCCCTTATTAAGGGGGATTTAGGGGGATCTCCGATTTGTTGCATTCTTTTTTCTACTTGATATTACAGATCGAGCTTTTCATTGGATTAGATTAGATGAGAAAACTCAAAGTTTTGTTTTTAGTAACCGTTTTTAGCTTAATTGTTTGCCTCTCCATCAATGCAGCACAGCCCCGCCCAGAGCCGACCTTGTGGCAGGTTTATCAACAGTCGCTTAAGTGGGCCAAATATGTCGATCTCACTCATACAATTACTCCTTCAATTCCTGTCTGGTCAGGATTTGGCCCGTCTAAGTTTGCACCTACCATCAACCCAAAAACAGGTCAGCCATACAATTACCAAAAGGATGGCTTTGAAGCGACCCATTACGACCTATCTACCGATCAGCTAGGAACACAGCTAGATCCACCAGCACACTGGAATCCTGACTATCCAGCACTCGATGAGTTGCCTGCAACTTTTGCGGTTCGTCCTTTGGTGGTGATTCCGATCCAGGAACAAGTAGCACGCGACCCCAACTATCATCTCACGGTCAAGGATATTCAGGATTGGGAGCGTCGGCACGGTAGGATTCCTTCTGGATCGGTGGTGTTTGTGCGATCGGACTGGTCTAAAGAATGGCCCAACCCCGAACTGGCTACCAGGACTAAGTTTCCTGGGGTGACACTGGAGGCGCTTAAATTCCTGCACTTACAGCGGCAGATTTTGTTTCACGGACACGAACCCCTAGATACAGATAGTACGCCCACTTTGGAAGGCGAAGCTTGGCTGTTGCACAATGGTTATACCCAAGCCGAGGGGGTTGCCAATTTGGACAAGGTGCCGGAAACTGGGGCACTGGTTGCGATCGGATATCCTAAATTCAAAGGAGGTTTGGGAGGTTATGCACGCTATATCGCTATCTGTCCGCCTGATTGGAAATATGGTGTGTCGATCGGTCAAATTCCAGAATCTCCTCTGCAAAAAGCAGATAAACCACTCCATTGGGATACACAACTCGGTGTCCGAGTCCGGTGAACAGGCATAGCATAGTACAAGAAAACCACGAAGACACGAAGAACACGAAGAAAGAAGAAGAAATAGCTTAAATGTTTAAATCAGCGGCGGCAAATAACTTGAACGAGTCTGCAAGCGACTTTCGACCGTCCGCTTGATTTAAATTGTTAGTTGGTTAGCAATTAAAGTTACTACACTCCTTGCAACTTTACCTCGATAAACAATAACTTTTCGCCCAATCTTCTAGCTTCTCGACTTGAGCCAAATTTTCTAGCTTCTCAACGGTAAATTTGCCCAACTTATAGACTAAGAAGAGACTCCCACTTGTTCCACCTGCGATAAGTACCCCCATAACAGCTGGACCTCCAACTGCTGACGTAACGACCGCAGTAGCTGCTGCGCCTGCAACATTGCTACCCATCATTCCAGCAATTGTTGTCATTATTCCCCCTAATCCCAACTCAGAAACGGCTGAGGCAATACCAGCATAACCAGCTAGCGCTCCTGCTCCCGCATTAGATGCAGATGCAATTGCTGTAGCAATTGTGCCAGTTGAGGCTAAGCCTTCTTCAATAGCTGCCCACTTTGAATTGTCAATTCCTTTTAACTTGTCAAAATAAGCTTTACAAATTGTTTCTGGTGTTTTATCCAGTAACTTTTTTGTATCTGCAACCATCTGTTTGTTGGACAAGATTTTGTCAAGCTGTTTCAGAAGCGAAAAATTAGGATAGGGGAATGCAAAAGCGGGTTTTGGTAAAGTCAAGCTTGAAGATATTGTAATCAAGAGAGTTATGAGAAACACACAGAGAATTCTTTTGAATTGCTTTAGCATGGCTATCTATACAAATATGAACTACGTTACTTATAGAGTACCCAAGTAACAAACGCTACTAACACATAAGTAAAAGTATCTTCTATTTACTGCCTAAACCTGAAAATTAAGCCAGCAAACATTAATTGCGCCATTATTTCTTTAAAGGTGTGCGATTTGGAGTCGCTAACCCGCTTAGTGCAAGAAAAAATCAGCCAGAAGAAAACTCTCCTGGCTGTTTAAGGTTGAAAATGCTATTTTCTTGGTCTGATATCGATTACCTAAATGTTTGCTACAGATACTTGGGATGGGCGGGTTTTGACTTGAATCTTATTGCTTTTGCATTCAAATCTTTTGGCTAAACCCGCCCCTACCCTTCTGTATCAATCATTTGTGTAAACGATATTACTTAGTCGTTTTCGATCGTTGGTGCGTTGGGAATTCTCGCGGCTATTGCGTCCGGCGAAATATTGGGAATAAACCAATTAGCATCACCAGCACTGAAAATTTCCGATGGAGGAACGTTTAATTCTACTTCGCCTGTGTCAGGATTAGTTTTGACTACTAATTGGGTGCCATCAAGGATTTTAACAGCGACAGGATTTGCTAATTCTTGTGTTTTTCCGTTATTACTTAAACCTGCAACTTTGATTCCGCCTGGTAAATAAACTCCATCACAATCCCATTCATCATTGGTGGTTTCGCCATCTGCGAGAAAATAGATGGCATTATCGAATGTGGAGGTCGATTTTTTGGATTTAGCACCATAAACAGCTAGGGTTTTTCCGGTTTCATTGCGACATTGACCCCAGTTAATCCCGGATTCCAAAGCATATTTTTGAAATTCTAGGTCTGCGATCGATTTTTGAATGTCTTCTTGGGTAACTCCTTCGGGTAATTCTGGGTAATTTTTGACTTTCAACAATTCATCTAAAGCTTGATTGACTTGGATATAGTCGGGGTTCTTAGTGAATTTTGGTGGGTCAGCAAATGAAGGTTTGGCAATTAGTAGGTTAACAAAAATTACCAAAGCTACAAGAACTATTTTCAAGTATCTCATGGTTTTCTCCTTGTAATTTAATCAAAAAAGTTGAAGTTAAATTGAAATGAATGAGGGAGAGTTTAATTTTTTTCTATTTGGGGCGATCGCCAATAGTTAATCGCCTGGGTAAGCACACAACCGCCGATCGCTAGTAGAGTCATCACAGTTAAGGAACTGCTTTCTAGTGTATGACTTTTACACAAAATCAACACACCCAAACCAATCAAAATGAAGGGAACAATATTGTTACCGTAACGAGTTAAGGAAGATGCGATCGCAGGTAAATGAGTTAATCGATAAGCGGTGTAACACCAAACACCAACCATCGAGAAAAATACCGCCAGAATTACCGGAAGACTTGCCAAAGTACTGCTAGCAAATAGTGGTACATAAATGCTGATATTGTCACTGCCATTAGCAACAGTCACCGCTGCTACACCGTAAACTTGGGGAGAAAAAATCTTTGTTAATACAGAGTTATTAGGTTCTGTTTCTACTTCCTCATCTGAATCATCATCATCTCGATCGATCAAGCTGTTAATACCGATCGCGATCGGCACAATACCTAACATTCCAATCCAAGCTTGAGGTACGATTAAACTGCTAAAAAAACCGGGAAGGCTAGCCATAACTAATGCAGTAAAACCGAGATATTGTCCAGCAACAATGTGCCAACGGCGAAAGTTGCTATTTACTTGGGAAAAAAACAGACTGAGAATGACAATATCATCAATGTTGGTAGCACTAAAAGCTGTTAATCCGGCGGGAATTGCAGTTATTAATCCATCCATTTACAGTTCATCCTTTTTGTTATGTTTTGGGTTTAATAATTTAGCCACTTACTTATGGTGATAAGTAGGACAGGCATCTTGCCTGTCAATCCGTCTCCTCAATAAATTCATTCCAAATCTTCCCGATCGAGTGAAATTGCATTCAACGGAGAACTGCTGTAAGAGGTGTTAGGTTTTTCAAATCTGGCATGAATTGAATCAATACCTCGCTGCATTGAAGTAACGATTTCCGGGGAACGAAATCTTTGCATGATAAACCAACCACAAGTTGCCGCTAAATATAGTAAGAATAGATAAGGAAAAGCATCGTAAGGTGCTTCTGGAACTGGGAAAAGTGTACTACCTGGAATTCCCACACTACCCAAAACTGGTATTGCCATGAATCCAACTGCTAATACTGAAACTACTACATTGATAGGGCGCAATTGACCAATATTGCGGAGGTAAACTGGTGCAGCAATAGATATGAGAATGTACACAGTTAAAAATCCATAGCTACAAATTGCCCCTAAATAACCCATGCTTTCAAATAATTTGATGTGGAATAGAGACATTACAGCAGGCACCAAAAACATAATGAAGGTACATAAAGTGACTGCAATATGAGGGGTTCTATTAGAGGAATGTGCTGAACCTAAAGAAGAGTGAAATAATCCGTGACGTGCCATCAAAAAGAAGATTCTCGCAGCAGGATTAATACAACCCAAAACACAAGCAAAGAAGCTAAATAAAGCGCCAAAGGCAATTAATTCTCCTAACCAACCCATGCCTACTTGTTGTGATAAGAAACCCAGAGGTTCTTCGGTTTTAATAATTGATACTCCTGTATCTCTAAAACCTAAAACTTCAATATAGGTCATGAGAATGAAGAATAAACCAGCTAAAATTGCACTGCCAGTTACAGCCTTGGGAATATTTTTTAAGGGGCTTTTTGCTTCATCGCCTAAAGAAGTGGCGCTTTCAAAACCAGAAAAACCAAACATTACTAAGACAAGTCCTGTTGCTACGTTACCAGGAGTTACGCCTTCTAAAGTTAATTGAGGTAAATCTAATGCAAAGCCTTTATGTGCCCAAATAATTCCACCTAAAACTAAAATTAGTGCCAGAGAAATTCCTTCTAACCACAACATTGCCATTGCCGAAAGTTGGATGTCTTTATAAGCTGCGTACCAAGCAATTCCAGCGCCAAATGCTAATAGTGTAATGCTTGAAGGATGGATGCCTAAATGACCAATTAAAGTGCTACTAAAGTTAGCAAAACCGCATAAAACAGACATCCCAGTAAATAGGTAAGCTAGCACTAAACTCCAGCCGCAAATTACGCCTGCTGTTGGCCCTAAACCTTTGACAATGTAAGAATAAAGTGAACCGGGAGAGGCTGAACGACTGGCGAATTGATTAATATTAATGCTGACCAAAATTAACCCAATTAAGCCAATCAAAAAACTTAGCCAAGTGCCATTCCCAGAAAGGGCAACAATTAAGCCAATATTAGAAGCTGGTATTGTGGTAGGTGCAATCACAGCAAAGGACTGTGCTAATACTTCTCCGAAAGAAAGACAATCTGGTTTTAAACCGTGAGTACTGTGATTATTTACTTTTTTAGTCGTCATTTAACCTTTTCCTTTAATTTACTGAAGAGGATTACTGCTAAGTTGGTTTTTGCATATTTGCTTTAGCTTGAGTTGAATCCAGGGTGTCTCATTGTTACTTTAAACTCCTCTTTTGTATAAATCAAACATTCTTTTTTGTTAAACTCATAAATTGAATTTATGAAAGTTTTAAAAGTACGGTTTTGAGGTAGGAAATGTCATCAATGACTCTCGATCAGCTACGGATTTTTTTAGCCGTAGCAGAACAGTTGCACTTTACTCGTGCAGCAGAAGTTTTATACATTACTCAGCCTGCTGTTAGTGCAGCAGTTCAAAGTTTAGAAACAGAATATGGAGTGAGATTATTCGATCGCATTGGTCGCCATATTGAAATTACAGAAGCAGGTAAATTACTACAAGTTGAAGCCAAAAAAATTCTCGAACAAGTTGCTTTAACAGAACGGGGTTTGCGGGAATTAAACAACCTCCAAAGGGGTGAATTAAAATTAGGAGCTAGCCTAACTATTGGTAACTATTGGCTACCGGACAAAATTAGTCAATTTAAGCAGTTATACCCCGGTATTTTTGTTAACTGCACCTTGGCTAATGCTGATGATATTTGCGAAGGAACAGCGTTGGGTTTGTTCGATATTGGTTTAATGGCGGGGGAAGTTAAACCATCTGTGAAAAAGAGTTTAGACCAAGAAATAGTGGGAAGCGATCGCTTACAAATTGTTGTTGGTAAATCCCATCCTTGGTTTGAAAGTAAAGGGATTACTTTAACCGAACTTTTCACAACAGATTGGGTAATGCGTGAATCTGGTTCGGGAACCCAACAAATGTTTGAACAAGCTTTAAAAAATAGAAACATAGACCCGAGTGAGTTGCAGGTAATTTTGGTTTTAACTAGTAGTGAAATGGTCAAAGCTGCGGTAGAAAATGGCGTAGGCGCAGCCGCTATTCCCGAATTGATGATCAAAAAAGAATTACAGCTTGGTACTTTACGCTCAATTCCCATTATCGATAACGTCAATAATTTGCATCAAAAATTGGATATAGTTCGACCAATTTTAAAGTTAAAGCATCAGCAACGCTTCCAAACTCGACTTGCTAAAGCTTTTGAACAAATGTTAATCACATTAATTTAAAACATCTGCTCCTATCAAGTTTTAATTGTTTTAATAACAGAATTAAATGGTAGCTATAATGGAAAAGTCTACCAAATAAAATGTAACTAAAAAAAGGGTTTACCATGACTACTGCCTCCTTAAATACTATTTTGTTAATTTCTGGATTGGTTCTAATTTTAATTTCTATAATCGGACAATCCAAACTTTTATTTTTGGAAATCAATCCTGGATGTTGGGGAAGATTTCTCGCTTTTACCCTTGGTGTTCTCAGCCTAATCCTGTTCGCTATTTTGTCAGTTGGATCGACACAGAGCTTAGATGCGATCGCAACTTCTTTATTCGATCGAATTCGATTAAATTTCCAGAATTTGACTCAATTTGTCCAGCCTGATTGAGTTTTAATGATACGCTCCAATCACGCTGTAAATTAATCCTGATAACACCAGCAAAGTCACCACGATGTAGACATAATCTCGTTGACGCAGAAAAGCTAAAAACGAGATTGCTACACGCACGATCGGAGTAGCTATTAAAATCAATAAACCTAATTGGATAATCCCCCGACGACGACCTGCTAATACTGCATCAATTACCCCTTCTGGAGAACGAAATTCCGATGGTACTCCATGAAAAACTCGATAATCAGCAGGTTCAGCACCGTGACGTATTAAATACAAAATTCCTCCCAGTAACACAACCGCACTGGCTAGAAAAACTCCGTATTTTAAAAGGTTGCTGAGTAACAGTTCTAGTTGTTGTTCTCTCTTGGTTTTGCTGTATTTTATCTCCTCATTAACTTCACACTGTTGGGGAAAATCATTGAGATCGTTATCCGAATTTTCCTGAAATAAGTTATTAATTTCAACTATTTCACTTTCAGCTAATTTTTGCATCTTATATTCCCCCTGATAAGTTGTTGTAAACCATTTTGAAAGCCATTAATACCAGAACTAAACTAAAAACTATTCTTAAAACTTTAGTTTTCGCTCCTACTAGAACTTTTGCGCCTAATAAAGCACCTGGTAATACTCCTAACATCACAGGCATAGAAAGTCCGGGATCGATATAACCTCGTGCTAAGTAAACACCCGCCGAAGCTGCTGCGGTGACACCAATCATAAAGTTACTTGTAGTTGTCGAAACTTTGAATGGTAACCGCATTGCTTGATCCATTGCTAATACTTTAAATGCTCCCGAACCAATACCTAGTAAACCGGAAATTACTCCCGCAACTACCATCACGCTAAATCCCATCGGAACCGAGTGAACTTGGTAAGGCATTAGTCCGTTGGGAGTTGGACAAGTACCATTAAGTTTTAAATAGCTGACTAACGGATCTGTTGACTCATTTTCTGGCTGTTCGGGACGTGGTTGTTGTGATAAATAAGCTGAATAAAGTAGAACAACTGCTAACACAATAGTTAGTGCTTTGACGGAAATAAATGCAGCGATCACAGCACCAATTAACGCTCCCATTGTTGTCGCTACTTCTAAAAACATTCCTAACCGTAAATTAGTAAAACCTTGCTTAATATAAGCAGATGCCGCACCGGATGAAGTTGCAATCACAGAAACTAAAGAAGCGCCAACGGCATAGCGAATATCAACTGCAAATACTGAAGTTAGCAAGGGAACAATAACTACACCACCGCCTAAGCCAGTCAGAGCTCCCACAAAGCCAGCAGTAAATGAACCTATCCAAACTAATAAAGTAAATTCCCAAATATCCAATGTTTACACCTCTTTTTTATATTTTTTTACTACTTAGCAATATCAGTGTTATATGGCTAAAAAATAGCTGTAAAATACCAGACTCATCAAGCCAATTTCCAGCTTTTTCAATCTAGCTACTGCATCAGTAGGTATATGTTAACTATTCTACTAATTGCATGGAATAAATTGCCTACATCCGTTGATATACGGAGTCTTTAGCATTATCCTTTCTATGGCTACAGCTATTGTTTGGTAATCACTCTGCTGGGTCATATATTTTTTCTAACTATAGATGTTTTTTCATGGTTTTTGCTCATCACGTATGAATAAAGATACTAAGTGAATTTTTTTTAAAAATCAAGCAAATTACTAACTACTTTGAGGATTTTTTTGTTATTATTAAACACCGAAAATATTACTAGGTTAGTAATATATAAATAAAAATTATATTTATATGAGATCTTGCACCAGGAGGCGGAGCCTCTATTTCTCGTTACCAGGTTGAACCTGGTAACGAGGGTTGGGGGGTTCTACCTCCAGGAGTGCAAGATCTGAGTTATTATATTTTTTGTCAAATTAATTACATTATCGCTTTTCTAGAAGCAAATTTACTTTCTCAGTTGGCTTTCCCGTAGTTGTACAGCAGAAGGGCAGAAGGAAAAAGCCTTAACAACAAGAGTTCTAGCTCTTCATCCTGTCGATCGCAATAAACGATAAAACAAGCTTATAGTGTAGCTGTATTAACTTTTTCAGTCTTTGCCATCTAAAGAAAACATAAAAAAAGAGGTTATCGATCGATCGATAACCTCAAAATCGATTATTCAACTGTGAAACAACTAATCAATAAGTTGGGGGCTGGGAGTTTGGGCGTTGATATCTACTTGAGATAATTTAGGAATCATCCAGTTAATTTCACCTGCTTTGAACACCTTTGCTGGAGCAACATTAAACTCAACTGCACCCGTCGTTGGATTTGTTCTGATGATTGATTGGGTTCCGTCTACAAATTTGACTGCTAGGGGTTCTGTTAAACTTTGTGCTTCCCCATTAGAACCGAGAACTGCTTGAGTTCCTGCTGGTAAATAATAGCCATCACAATCCCAATCATCGTCGGTTTCAGTTCCGGCTGCTAAGTAATAAAGTTGAGTGGGAGATTTCTTAGGCTTATTGGCATACACTGCTAGCGTTCCATTCGTTTCATTGTGACACTGTGCTCGCTTTTCAGCAGTTTCCATGACGTATTTTTGCTGTTGTAATTGACTGAGTGTTTGCTGATATTGTTCGGGTGTGTAGCCTGCTTGTTCTGGATTACTTTGTACTTGCAAGAGTTGATTGATTGCTTGTGTTACTTCAGCATAATCTGTGCCTTTGGTGAAATCTTTGCCTGCCCAAGAGGGAGGAGCAACGATCAAGTTAACGAAAAGGACGATCGCTACAAGAACAACTTTGAGAAAGTTCATAGAATGCTCCTTTGTTTGAAATGAAATGATTGAATATTCCCAGGAAAAACTTCGTTTATTAATTTGGGAAATGCTATCAATCTTAAATGAAGTTTTAAGTATTACTGAGTGTACACTAAGAGAACATTATTGGTTATTGATTTTAGGAATAATTTCCAAAGTTGGAGATTGAGCTTTTTAGGCTTGACCAAAAGTTAAAGGTTTCTTCTCAGGAGGTTGGATCTTTAAAGATTCTAGTTGCTTCCGAATCATAGAGGCTTCTTGTTCAGCGTTAATAGTTGGTTCTGTTGATTGAGTTGCTTTCATGTTTCACCTACTTTTTCTACTAATTTCGTTTAATTCCTTGACAATTGCGATGCTTTATGTTTTTTATCGGTGCTGCACTTGCCGATAGTTTTACTGTACGCAGTTCAATCAATAAGAGCAAACATTCTTATTTGTTGAATTGATAAATTGAAGTAATTGAACAGGTCAAACTTTACATTTCTAACTCTATTTGCTAGTGCGAAATATTGTCGGTTCGATCCCCTCAATCCCCCTGTAGATCCCCCTTAAAAAGGGGGAAGCCAGAGGATGCAACGCTATTTATTTCATGGAGGACTTTTAATCTGGTTCCCCCCTTGGTAAGGGGGGCGGAGGGGGGATCTTCAATTAATTGAATTGGTCACTTTTGCCAAATTGTCAAATAAATTGCTGCTTGCTCTATCTATCAATGGTTTTGGGCAATTTCGTATAACCAGATACTACGATGTATAGCTTTTTGGTAATCATTTCAGTTAAAATACGGTAAGTCGATCGAGTTAACGGTGTTCATGACTAAAAGCTAAAAACTTGCTAATAAGACAAATCATGGTGCAAGATAATCGATCGCAAACATTAAGCAAAGTTCTCAAGGACGGTAATTTCAGAGGTCAATTATATGAGTTATTTGTTACTAACACCGCTGAGTTTTTTAGTAGGCATTGTTGTGGGATTAACGGGAATTGGCGGAGCATCGCTGATTACTCCAATGTTGATTTTCCTGTTTCAGGTGCCACCTGCGATCGCAGTTAGTTCTGATGTCGTAGCTGCCACATTAATGAAAGTAATCGGTAGCGTTAAGCACTGGCAACAAAAAACGCTGGATTGTGAAGTAGTAAAATGGCTGGCGTTGGGAAGTGTTCCTGGCTCACTTTCTGGAATCGGACTTTTATATTTACTCAGACAAATTGAAGGTTTAAATTTAGATACTATTTTACTTCGCTTAATTGGCACCATGATGGTGTTAGTTACTTTTTCAGCTATAATCCAATCATTATTAAAGTTATTTATGCCTAAATTAAATTTACCATCTGCCCCAAAATTTGACTTAACAACTAATTCTGGGCGATTGTTAACGATGGGTATTGGAGCAATTTTAGGTTGTTTAGTTGGCTTAACTAGTGTAGCTTCTGGTTCAATGTTTGCGCTGGCATTAATTACTTTTTTCCGCCTTGATTCGCAAAAATTAGTCGGAACAGATATTTCCCAAGCTTCTATTTTGTTAGTGTTTACTTCGATGGGACACTTAAGTTTAGGAACGGTTGATTGGGGCTTAGTTTTGCCAATTTGGTTAGGTACAGTACCGGGGGTTTTAGTTGGTGCCAAACTCTGCAAACTCACCCCACAACCTGCACTACGTATGATTATTTATAGCATTTTAACAATGGTTAGTTGGAAACTAATTAATCAAGCTTAATTAAATGCGGAGCGCAACATTTCAAAAGTGCCTCTTTCGTACATGATAAATAAACCCAACCCAATTAATACAAAAGGTACGATCGGCTTACCATAACGACTTAATACATAGGCAATATCAGGGTGTAGAGTTAATGAGTAAGCAATTCCACACCAAACACCCACCATGATAAAGAATACTCCTAAAATTATCAGTAAACTATTAACATCCTGACCAGCAAATAAGGGAATATAAATACTAATATTGTCGCCTCCATTAGCAACTGTGATTGCTGCTACTTGATAAGTTTTCGGATTCAAAATACTGAAAATAAATCCCGTGATTGAGTTTCTGGCTAGGTTTTGCTGCAACTCATTACTTACCGTTTGCACCTGTGCAGTATCCTTTTCGCGATCGATTAATTGCTTAATTCCAATCCCTATAGGTAATAATCCCAACAAACCAATCCATTCCTTCTGCACTACCAATCCACCGAAATATCCTGGTAAACTGGCAGCAACTAGAATCGCAAAACCAAGATATTGACCAATAATGATGTTTCGCCGCCGAAAATTATCGTTCAGTTGCGAGAATAGTAGTAACAAAATAATGATGTCATCAATATTCGTGGCTGCAAAAGCGATGATTCCTTCAGTAATAGCTGTCCCTATACTAGTCATGTTGATTTATGAAAGAAGTTCCTTTTAATATTAATATTAATCTGGCAATAAATAAGGAATTGTCGCCATGAGTGGGTTAGTAACGGCGATTACTACAGGTGTAACAGCCTTCTGTGCTACTAATATTGATGACTTAGCTATTCTGTTGTTATTGTTTTCGCAAAAAAATCCATCATTTCGCTATCAGCAGATTCTTTTTGGTCAATATCTTGGGTTTACAGTATTAGTAATTACTAGTCTACCTGGTTTTTTGGGCAGGTTGGTCATTCCCCAATATGCGATCGGGTTATTAGGTTTCATTCCCATTATTCTTGGTCTCGATCGCCTATTAAATAAAAACGATGAATTATCGGAAGTAGAATTACCAACAGAATTAAGTATTAACTCTATTGTTAATAACTTGATTTCTCCCCAAACTTATACTGTAGCAGCACTGACAATTGCTAACGGAACAGATAATATTAGCGTTTATGTACCTTTGTTTGCTCATAGTTCTTTCAGCAATCTATTAGCAATTTTAAGCATATTTTTTTGTTTAGTAGGGGTTTGGTGCTATACAGCACAAAAATTAAAAGATAATTTAACAGTTGCTCGGTTACTAACTTCTTATAGCAATAGTTTTGTAGCAATTTTCCTGATGGGATTAGGGATTTTTATTGTTTTGGATAGCCAAGTACTGAGTTTTACTAAGCTATTTTTTAGTTTTCTTTGTTTGGTAGTTTTAGTGAAAAAAGAAGCAGAAAATGATGAATTACTTGGTTAATTGATTAGTTAAGCCTGATATGTTCTCCCTCTTTTCTGGAGCGTCCTCTGTGCATCTGTGGTTAATTATAATATAAGTGTTATATTAAATTGCACAGAAAGAGGTAAAAATATGAATTGGCAAGAATTAAAGCGGGAAGCTGATAAATTGTCGGTGAGCGATCGCTTAAGATTAGTTGAAGAAATTGTGCGGGATTTGTTACAGCAACGACTTTGACTGATATCTTCTACATAGTGCGAAAGAATAGGGGTATTGATATTGCTAAACAAGCAATTTCCCGAATTCTGACAAGTATGCAAATCTGTAGAGTCGATCGCGATATTTTAGAGCAAGCATTTACTTTGAATATCAATGATTTTCAAGATGCGGTACAGTTAGCTTGTGCAATGACAGAAAATCTTCAGGGAATTGTAACGCGGAATACAGAAGATTTTGTAGTTGCTAACTTGCCAATATTAACCGCAGGTCAAGGTTTAGAAATTTTGGCGCAAAATCCCTAAAATTCGGGATAATGATTCTGGCACTCTTAATCGTCAATCTAATTATCTTATGTCACAAACAGTTTGGATTGCCCGTCATGGAAACCGCTTAGATTTTGTTAACCCTGATTGGTTTTTAACTGCGGAACGCCGTTACGATCCCCCACTTTCTGATGATGGACTTATTCAAGCAAGGCAATTAGGCGAACGCTTAAAAGGAGAAAAGATTGCTCATATTTTTGCTTCTCCGTTTTTAAGAACTGTACAAACTGCTAATCAAGTTGCCGAAATTTTAGACTTACCAATTAAGGTAGAATCCGGGTTAAGCGAATGGTTAAATTCTGATTGGATGACGGAACACCCAGAAAAACTTTCCTTTGCCGAATTGCAGGAAAAATTTCCCAGAATTGACCCAGATTATACCTCTAGAGTGATTGCTGAATACCCGGAAACTGGGTATAAAATGATGGCAAGAGCGGCAGAAACAGCAAAGATCCTGGTAGCTGAATTTAGCGAGGATATCCTATTAGTAGGACATGGTGCATCTGTCGTCGGAACGAGTCAAGGATTAGTCGGCGGAACACCAGAAATCAATGCTTCTTTGTGTTGTTTGGTGAAAATTGTCCGTGACGATCGACAATGGGTGATGGAACTCAATGGTGATGTTTCCCATTTGAGTCAAACTGAAAAAGTAATCCGCTTTCACTAGATTTATGACTTTACTACTAGCAGGCGATATCGGTGGAACAAAGACAATTCTGCGGTTGGTAGAACAGCCAGCAGTAGGTTCAATGTACAACTTGGATGAGGCGACTTATCCAAGTCAAGATTTCCCCGATTTAGTGCCCATAGTACAGAAATTTCTGGCAGCAGCATCGGCACATTTGGGTTATTTACCTCAGCCAGAAAAAGCTTGTTTTGCGATCGCAGGCCCAATAGTTAACAATAGCGTGAAACTAACTAATTTGGTGTGGTTTCTCGATGCAGAACGTTTGCAACAAGAATTAGGCATCGCAAAAATCAGTTTAATTAATGATTTTGTGGCTGTAGGTTATGGTATTTTGGGTTTAACAGAATCAGATTTACATACCTTACAAGTTGGCAAATTTCAAGCAAATTCACCCATTGCTGTCATTGGTGCAGGAACAGGTTTAGGACAGGCATTTTTAACACCTTCAGGTGACAGTTACCAAGTGTTTGCTACAGAAGGCGGACACACTGATTTCGCACCACGCACAGAACTAGAATTTCAAATGATGAAATATCTGTTAGAAAAACACCGAGTTGACAGAATTTCTGTAGAACGGGTAGTTTCTGGCATGGGAATTGTTTCAATTTATCAGTTTTTACGAGACAAAAAAATTGCTAGCGAATCACCCGAAATAGGGGAAATTATTAGAATTTGCGAACAAGAAGCGGGAAACACTGAAAAAACAGTCGATCCAGGTGCAGTTATCGGCAAAGCTGCTTTAACAAAAACCGATCCATTAAGTGAAGAAACCCTGCGAATTTTTGTAGAACTTTATGGCGCAGAAGCAGGTAATATGGCTCTCAAACTATTACCTTATAGCGGTCTGTATGTGGCGGGAGGTATTGCTGCGAAAATTTTACCTCTGATTGAAGCTGGAGGTTTTATGGAAGGTTTTATTAACAAAGGTCGCATGAGAAATTTACTGGAAAAAGTCCCAGTTCATGTGGTATTAAATCCCCAAGTCGGGTTAATTGGTGCAGCGATTTGTGCTAATAGATTATAGGGGAAAAATTGGGGAGTGCGATCGCTTATTTTCTCCTTTAATTTGGGTGAAATGGATTTGCGATCGCGCCAATCAAACTCAAATAAATCAAAACGTTGGTAAATCAGCTTCATAGTTCAACCTTCAAAAAAATTTAGTAGGATGGATAACCACCCTACTTTATAAATTTAGTGATATAAGCTTGCATCGCATCTAAATTGTATATTTTTGGTGTTAGGCAAAAACCGTCAATCCCTCTCCCCATCCCCCCATCTCCCCATCAGCCTAAATATTCAATTTAAATGCGTAGCAGTTTATTAGTTAGCTCCAGCCTGGAATGTCAAACTTAAATTCGTCTAACTAATGAAAACATTAATCAAAGAAATCTCATAAAAATTATAAGCTCCTTTGCTAATTGGTTTTAAACTGTGGCTTCCGAAGGCTGAGTTTCTACTAGTTTAGGCTTGCTAGTAGGAGTAGGAGTAGGAGTAGGAGTAGGATTAGGAGTGGTAGTAGTAGGAGTTTTGACAACAGCACTCTTAGGAGAAAGCAGCATAATCATATTGCTACCTTCTTTTTTCGGTGCTTGTTGAAGTTCTGCAAATTCCTGTAAATCTTTTGCCATGTCATTAAGCAGATTTTCCGCTAAATGGCTATGTTGGCTTTCTCTACCACGAAACTTGATAGTTACTTTTACTTTATCCCCAGACTTCAAGAATTTTTCAGCTTGATTGACGCGCACTTTGTAATCATGATCTTCAATTGTATAGCGCATCTTCAATTCTTTGACAGAAGTCTTATCTTGATTTTTCTTATTTTTCCGTTCTTGTTTTTCTAAGTCATATTTAAATTTGCCGTAGTCAATAATCCGACAAACAGGTGGCTCAGATTTATCATTAATCATGACTAAATCTAGCTCTCTTTCTTGAGCCAAACTCAAAGCAGATCTAGTATCCATAATTCCTAAGTGACCGCCATCATTATCAATCACGCGAATCTGGGGTACACGAATCGAATGATTGATGACATGACCACGATTTTTTTTCTGATCCATAGGCATGAATTAAACCTCAAAGTTACAACACTATTATGGCTTAGACTTAAATTTCCCTCATGTTTCTCTGGTTGCATGATGGGAAAACTTTAAGTCTTTAGCTAAATTACGCCAAAACTGAAGCAGTGCGATTTGCCCCTTCCCACAATGTTAAACGAATTATATCTATCTGATGGCGATCGCTCAACAAAGGTTGACATCATACCAAAGTTCTGTGCCATAAACTTAACATTTGGCTGCCAAAAATCGCCAATTTTACCCATCTAAGCTTCATAGTTTGCAGGTCTGCTCATTATCCAAAAGGGCGCTAAAATGTTCAAAATAAACAAAATACCTAGACATCATCAATTTTTGTTAAATTCTGCCATTTTGTAAAGTTATTTTGCGATTCAGAAGTTTGATTTTAGGTGATTGTGCATCAAATTTTACTTGGTTGCAGAAGCATTCGACTTAACAGGTTACTCGTAAAGGGGAAAATAATGATTTGCACAAGAGTAAAATGGTTAATTTTCCTGTTGGTAATTATAACCTTAACTAGCTGTACTTTTGCAAGGGGTAACAACTCTAAAATTACGGTAACACTTAGCGGTTGGCAAAGCAGCCCTAATGAATCGCAATTATTAAGGCGGGTACTCCAAGATTTTGAGGCGGAACATCCTGATATTAAAGTCAAATATGAGGTAATTAATCAGCAATATATGGATGTGATTAAAACTCGCCTAATTGGTGACACTGCACCATATGTCTTTTATTTAGATGCTTTTGAAGCGCCTTTATTAATGCAAAACAATGTCCTCGAACCATTAAATACTTATATTAATGATGAATTTGATTTGTCTGATTTTATTCCTACTTTGTTAAATGCTTTTAAATCTAATAATAAAATTTTTGGATTACCTAAAGATTTTTCTACTTTAGCTCTATTTTATAATCAACAAGCCTTTGAAGCCGCTAAATTAACTCAACCTCCCGCCACTTGGACAGAATTACAACAATATTCGCAGAAGTTAACTAGGGATTGGAATGGCGATCGCAGAATCGACCAATACGGCTTAGGAATTATTCCCGAACTCTCCCGACAATCTTTTCTAATTAAAACATTTGGCGGCACTTTAATCAACCAAAATGGTTATGCTACTTTTGCCACTCCCGAAGGTCTAAAAGGTCTACAATTAATTGTCGATTTATATCGAAAGTATCGCACTGCTGCTCAACCTAGCGATGTGGGTGCTAGCACAGGTAGCGAAATGTTTGGACAAGGAAAAGCAGCTATGGTAATTGAAGGTAGTTGGGCAATTCCTTATTTAAAAGAAACTTTTCCTAAGTTAAAATTTGCTACTGCTGAACTGCCCACAATTGCTGGTAAAAAAGGTACAATGGCTTACACCGTTGCTTATGTGATGAATAAGCGGACTAAGTATAAAGATGCCGCTTGGAAATTGATTGCTTTTTTAACTAGTAAAAAAGGGATGAAAGCTTGGGCAAATCAAGGTTTGGTTTTGCCGAGTCGTCAGTCTGTAATTGCAGAATTGGGGTACGATCAAAATCCTTTGTATGCTCCGTTTGTTGCTGGTGCTGATTATGCTACAATTTGGCAAGCAGGGGAGACTTTACCTACGGTTTTAACACACTTTAATAATCAGTTTATTAGTGCTTTGATTGGTGAACAATCATTAAATGAAGCGATGGAAAGGGCACAGGTTTCTGCTAATAAGGAAATTGCTGCGAGTCAGTAATTTTTTTGAACCGCAAAGGACGCAAAGGACGCGAAGTAATGAGAAGAGTTTGGCAGAGAGGAAGGTTTGGAGAGGGGTTGGCTGGGTTTTCTTTTATGGCTCCTACTATGATTGTTATGGGAGTTTTTACTGTTTTGCCGATCGCCTACGCTATTTTTCTATCTTTCCATAAGGTGCGAATTTTGGGGGAGTTTGATTTGCGCTTTATTGGTGGGCGCAATTTCTGGCGAATGTTGGCAGATGAACGGGTTTGGATTGCTTTGCAAAATACTTTTGAGTATGTTGTAATTGTGGTGCCTACTCAGACTATTTTGGCTTTAGGGTTGGCTTTAATTCTCAATTCCAGTATTAGGGGAAAGCATTGGTTTAGAATTATATTTTTTCTGCCAACGGTTACAGCTTCGGCAGTTTTAACTTTGATTTTTATGTGGATTTATAACTCGAATGGGTTATTAAATAATATTTTAGCTGGTTTTGGTTTGCCGACTTATAATTGGATTGGCGATCCATCAGTGGCGCTAAAATCAATTATGATTATGAATATTTGGTCAACTGCACCGCTTTATATGATTGTCTATTTGGCAGCTTTACAAGATATTCCGAAAAGTCTTTATGAAGCAGCAAAAATTGATGGTGCAAGTGCTTTAGATCAATTTTTTAATATTACTCTGCCCTTCTTGAAACCTGTTACTTTTTTTATCGTCGTCATCGGAATTATTGGCACTTTTCAATTATTCGATCAATCATATATTTTCTCGGCTGGTTCCGGTGGGCCAAATAATTCAACTTTAACAGTAGTTTTGCTGATTTATCAGTATGCTTTTAAGAGTTTAGATATGGGTTATGCCGCAGCTTTGGCGTTAATGTTGGCGGCGGTGATTATGTTGGTGACGGTAATCCAAAGGACAATTTTTAAAGAAGAGAAACTGCACTAGGGAAGAACCATTTATGCAAAAGTTTGGTTGGGTGAAATTGCTGCTATACTTAATTTTGATTGGTTATGCGATCGCAACCTTCATCCCCTTCGCTTGGGCGCTTTCCGCATCCTTCAAAACCCTCCCAGAAATCTCTTCTGGAAACATCAATTTCATCCCCAAAGACTTCACTTTAGAAAATTACAAAAACATCTTTACTCAAGAACCTTTATTTGGCAGATGGTTGTTTAATAGCGTTTTCGTTGCTGTTTGTGTCACTGCCTTAAATCTCCTGTTTAATTCAATGGCAGGTTACGCTTTAGCCAGAATTCGTTTTCCTGGAAATCAACTGTTCTTTTTTGTGATTTTGGCAGTATTAATGATTCCTGGACAAATTACCTTAATTCCCAGTTACTTAATCTTAAAAAACCTCGGTTGGCTGAACTCTTACCAAGGATTGATTGTCCCAACCGCCGTAAATGCTACTTTTATATTTATGATGCGGCAATTCTTTGTGAACTTCCCCAAAGAATTAGAAGAAGCCGCCGCAATGGATGGTTTAAATCGTTGGGAAACCTTTGTGCAAATTGTCCTTCCTTTAGCAAAACCCGCTTTAGCTGCCCAAGCAATCTTTATCTTTATGGGTGCTTGGAATAACTTTCTCACACCCCTACTGATTTTGTCTGACAAAGAAATGTTTACCTTACCTTTGGGATTGAACACTTTTAAAGGCGAATATATCAGTTATTGGAATTATATTATGGCAGCTTCAATGGTCTTAACCCTACCCGCACTAGCAATTTACGCCTTTTTTAATCGCTACTTTATTCAAAGTGTCACTTTCACAGGTGGTAAATAAACCAAAACAATAATTCCGCGATAATTCATCAGGTGAAAAAGTAAGGGCGGGTTTTGTTGTGAAATTTTCAGTTATGATAACAAAATTTTCTGCTAAACTCGCCCCTACAGAGCTTTCTTTACCTTCTACCTTCTTGTGCCAAAGCAATTTGCTAGGATTTGTGTTTATCCTAATGTAAGGTTAATTGAGTTAGAAAGGGCTATGGCAGGACATAGTAAGTGGGCAAATATTAAACGTCAGAAAGAGAGAGTTGATGCGAAAAAGGGTAAAACCTTCACTCAACTATCTCGTGCTATTATTGTGGCAGCACGCAACGGTATTCCAGACCCGGCGGGAAATTTTCAACTCCGTACTGCAATTGAAAAAGCGAAAGCCGCAGGGATTCCCAACGATAATATTGAAAGAGCGATCGCTAAAGGTGCTGGTAAACTAGGTGCAGGCGACAGCCTCGAAACTATCCGTTACGAAGGTTATGGTGCAGGTGGAGTCGCCGTACTCGTGGAAGCCCTCACCGATAATCGTAACCGCACCGCTGGTGATTTGCGCCTCGCTTTCAGCAAATATGGCGGAAACTTGGGGGAAACAGGCTGTGTTTCTTGGATGTTTGAACAAAAAGGCGTTTGCATTATTAGCGGCGCAGTGGATGAAGACGAACTTTTAGAAGCTTCCTTAGAAGGTGGCGCAGAGTCTTACGAATTGATAGAAGACGAAGAAGCAGAAGAAGCAGGTGCAGAAGTATTTACCGAAGTGACAAATTTAGAAAATCTCAGCCAATTCTTGAAAGAAAAAGGTTTTAACGTTACCGAAGCAGAATGGCGCTGGATACCTAATAATAACGTAGAAGTGGTAGATAAAGACCAAGCGCGATCGCTCCTGAAAATGATGGACTTTTTAGAAGGTTTAGACGACGTACAAAACGTCACCACTAACTTCGAGATGTCAGAAGATTTAGTCTCCCTAAGTATCGCCTAAACTATCTGGGGTGCGTTAACGCACCCTATGAACGATCTCAATAGTGTTACATTCCATTGTTGTCATAGAAAATATACAAAATTGACAAGTCTCTGTCATCTCCTTGTTGGATAGTTTCTATTAACCAATTACAAGGATAACAACGGCTATGAACAAATTATTCACAACATTACTCTTGTCAGCAGTAGTAGTAGCTCCAGTAGGATTTTCTATCTCAGCAGCACAAGCAGCTACAAGCAACACCAATCACCAAATGTCAAAACCTCATCATACTTCTAAATCTAGCAGTAAAGCCCATCATAAAACAAAATCCTCGCACGCATCTAAGCCTCATAAAAACACTACAGCAATGAACAAGAGTACAGCAACGAGCAAGAAGTAGTAAACTGCCCTATACAAATTAGGACTTAGGCAAATGGCACAATTGTAGGGTGTTCAACCTCGAAATTATCGAGCGTTAGAATTAGGCTTTCGAGTTCTGACGCACCCTACAAGTTGATAGAAGTGTGACGCTTGCCTAAGTCTTACAGATAAAAGTTTTGCCTCCGAAAATTGGTACTTCACATCGCTGCCTCTGGCAGCATTTTTTATTTGTATAAGATAGATTTGTCACAAAAACTCCATATCTTTGACAAAGCTATGTCATCTCTCTGTTAGATACTAACAATATCAAAAGCGTCATCAAAGAAAGACATCCCATAAGTTGAATGATTGCGCTGCGATATTGGCATCTCCCTTAATTTGTGGACTTGCTAAATCACTCCTAAGAAAAGTTCTGTCTCCGAATTATTTGTACTTCACCCTGCTGCCCCCCGGCGGCTTTTTTTATTGAAACATAGCTAAACCGAAGCTCGTTTCAAAAGCAGCTTGAGGACAAGACGAACGTATACTGTATTGGAAGAGTTAAGGGAGAATGATGATTTATGAGCCGATACAGTATGATTATTCAATGGTCTGATGAGGATCGGCTTTTCCTAGTCACAATTCCAGAGTTTGCCGACTTAGTTGTGATGCCTTGTACTCATGGCAAAACTCGTGAGGAAGCAATTCATAACGGCGAAGAAGTGATTGAAATGTATTTGGAAGCGTGTCTTGCAGAAGGCGAATCTATCCCTGAACCTAGAACGCTTCAAATTGCCTGATTATTGTTTGAGTTATGCTGATGACGATCGCCAAAAACTAGCACAATTATTATTCAAAAACCTAAAAAATTGGTAGCAATTACTTATGTACGTTTTAATTGGTGGCGCAGGAATGATGGGACTGGGATTAGCCCAGCAGTTATTAAAAGTTGGTCATACAGTTGCCATCATCGATTCAGATCCGCTGGCTTGTCGCTTTGCGCGGGAAAAAATTGGCGTGATGGCATTTGAGGGCAGCGCCGTCAGCACTACAGTTCTTCTGGAAGCGGGTATTAGACAAGCTAACGCGGTTGTTGCAGCTTTGAGAGATGATGCGTTGAATTTGGCGCTGATTACTTTATCTAGAAGTTATGGCATTTCCCATATTGTGGTGCGAATGCGCGATCGAGAATTTCTCGAATCCTATCGTCTTGCTGGCGCGAGTCACATCATCAGCACGATTGATTTAGCAGTGGCAACAATGGCAAATGCGATCGAATATCCCCAAGTCGAGTCGATGATGCACTTTGAGCAAGGACAGGTAGAGGTGCTAAAACTACCCGTTCCTGGCGATTGCAATGTGGCAAGTCGCACCGTAGCTCAAATTGCTCAAGATCCCCGCTTTCCTAAAGGTTCGCTAATCATTGGCTACCAGTGTCATGCTTGCGCTAATTTAGAGATTCCCAATGGTAATACTGTTCTGGAAGCTGGCTCAACCATTTTAGTTGTCACCCGCCCTGAGTCAGTCCATAAAATGATTGATTACCTTGGGATTCACGCTAGTCATCTTCCAACCCTAGAAGTTTCTCATCCAAATCTTTGATGTAAGGTTGTACTAAGTCTTCGGGTACAATTCGCTTGCGAAGCGCATCGCTAACGGCTCCTTTTTCGGCGAGAAACAATCGTCGTCGAATCGCATCTAAGCCGCTGCGATCGCTTTTTAATTGACCAGCCCGATATTGATTATAAAAATCGCGCAATACTCGTTCCGACTCTGCCACTCGTACTTGATAGGATGCCCAAAGTTCCTCGTAAACTGCCTTTGGCAACACACCAGATTTGAGTAAACTATCAAGTTCATCTTGAGCAGCTTTAGCCGCAATCAACTGAATCTGCAACTTTCCAGCTTGTTCCATTACATCAGAAACTCGGCTAATTTTTAGTCGTTTGACTAGCCAAGGTAAACTTAATCCTTGTCCGATTAGAGAAAACAAAACCGCACCAAATACCAATGCAATAATCTTTTCTCGTCCGGGTAAGGATAGAGGAATACTTAGTGCCAATGCCATTGACAAAGAACCTTTGATGTTTCCCAGGAACAAAACGTGCTGCCAACGTAAAGGAATTGGTCGATCGAACCAGCGCAACCCGTTTAATAATAAATAAACTGAGAGAATTCTTCCTAATTGATAGGCCAAAATCACAAATAGAATTGCTGGTAAGATTCTCCACAATGTCAGCGGGTTAATCTCAATCCCAATCAGCAGGAAAATAAACGTATTGACAGTAAATCCCGCGTACTCCCAAAAACTTAACAGAGTAATGCGATCGGAAGCAGACGAACTACGAGGCAATCCCAAATTACCAAAAATTAGTCCCGCAATCACCACTGCTACCGCACCCGAAACACCCAAAAATTGCCCAATCTGGAATGTTCCTAACGCTAAAGCAACTGTTAGCAATAAACTACCTAATGGGTCATTCAGTCGGACAAATATCGGCAAACTCAAGTAGCCTAAAATAGCGCCCACAACTGCCCCACCTACGGCGACTACCAGCAGTTCCTTGACTCCTTGCGCGAAGGTCAGAGAACCTGTGGCATAAATAACTAGTATTAAGTTGAAGGTAACTAAAGCTGCCGCATCGTTGAATAAGGTTTCACCTTCTACAATTGTGGACAATCGGGAAGGTACGCGGATTTCTTTAAAAACTGCAATCATCGAAACTGTATCTGTATTAGCCAGAATGACTCCGATTAACGCAGCAGGTATCCAGTCTAGCCCTAGCCCATATTTAACCAGAACCGCAATAATTGCTGAGGAAAAAATTGAGCCTGGGCCTGCTAAAAGTGCGATCGGTTTAAAGGTACTCCGAAGACGGCTAATATCAGTATTAATTGCTGCTTCAAAAATCAGAATTGGTAGGAAAAGATTTAAAACTAAAGAGGGGTCTAAACCTACTCGACGCGATAAGACATTTGTAATGGGTAGACCTGCTAGCACCAAACCTGTAACATAAGGAATTCGCAATCGCTGGGTTACAAGTGCAACCACAGTTGCCATTAAAAGCAGAACGATCGAGATAATGACTAGTTGAGGTATAGTACCTGCCGTTTGGCTTTCCACAGCAGAACTGCTGCCTAAAGGGGTTTGTTGCGCTAAAATCCACCCCATCACCGTTTCTCCTCCCCATAAATATTCAAGAATCTACTATTCGTGTTTAAAGCTTACAATCTTGGCATAGTTTCTGAAAAATTGGCGGTGCTATTGCTGTAACAGAAATTTGCTGGCGAGTCACCAATCCTCCAGAAGAACTTTGCATTTTTGGATAACTAGTTAATATTAGTTATCCAATTTTGTAGGGAATAAAAATAATGTTTCCCAGATTAGGAGCGGAAATTTCTTCACTTTCAAAGTATCTAATTAACTTCTTGGTATTTTATATCATATCTGGTATATTTGTAGTAGTTGCAGCAGTTCAACAATTCTCTTGTATTGTTTGAAATCGTGACTATGACTACTTCTGTTGAGGAATTTTTAATCACTTTCGATCGCTTACCACAATCAGAAAGATTAGACGTTGCAGTAGAGATTTTGCGGCGAGTTGTTCAATTTGAATTTCCGCCATTGTCCGAAGAGGATTTAATTCTCAATGCTGAAGAAATTTTTCTAGAGTTCGATCGGCAAGAAAAGGGTGTGTAAAATGGTTCTACAGAACTCTGAACAAATAGTATAGGAACAATGGCACAGATTTGGAAAGAACCAAAAACTAAATACAATGACTCCAACTTAATGTGGCGCGGCGACGACTCGGCTACAGATATTTCTTCTGAACAAAGGCTAGAGTGGATCTATTACGTGCAAGTTTGTGGATTTAAATTTAAATTCTGCTCAGTTAACCAAATTCAAGCCGCTCTTGATTACTATTCTCAAAAGATTCATCCAAGCTCACGAATTCATTTTTCTAATTATGAACAAATGCTTCTCAACAATCATCGCTATCAATTTCAGCGATGGTATGAGCGTTTACCTTCTTATCTGAGAAAAGAAAATAAACGAAAGCAAGTAGTAAAAGCATTAGAGAAAGCTTTAGAGAAATTCTCTCATAATACCCAATTGTCTCCCATAGTTTCAAACACGCCTAATCCGTCACTAAACAGGTCAGATCATCAACAGATCTTAAGTGGGTTTCTTCAGTGTAAACAATGCCAAGCGATTGTTTCTGCTCTTGTACATTTTTCGGAGGATGAGTCTACTAATGTTTCATTACCTTTAAAACAGGGAGAATGCTTAATCATGCAAAATCAAGAGGCAAATTGGAATAGTCAAAAAGGTGATTATATTATTAATATAAAAGATTTAGTGAAAGATTCTTGGAGAAAATATACAGAGGAATTTACTCGTAATTCTAAACCCTTGAAAATTAGGTGCTGTAACGGTCATTATATTGGTAATTCATATTTCTTACCTTGGCAAAATCTTAAGCCAAGAAATGTAAAAAATCTTAGGAGAAATATTGGCAAATATGCTAACTGGTTTCCCACATTTCGGAGAATATGTATTTTGGATTGCAGATTTATTAATGAAGTGGAGTACACAAATAAAATTGTTGTTTACTCATCAGAACCTACGCATCTCTTTTATAAAAGTGGTATAAAAGTTCGGATAAATTTGACTAGGCATCCTAAGTATGGTTCTATTGGAGAGATATTGACTTGTTCTGAGCAAGTGGATTTTCCAAGTAAAGTTATATATGTGTTAATTAATGAAGAATTTTATAAGTTGAAACCTACGGATTTAGAGATTCTTGATAAAGATTAGTCCAGAAGCACTTAAGAATCATTGTGTTTAGATGTTTCTACTTATGCTATGAGAGTTTTTAAAATAGCGGCTATAGTGGGTTTGTGGTATTGATATCTCAGTCTTAACCTTGAAAAGTTTCACCCAAAGTTTAACAATAAAGATAGATAAAATCGATCGCACAAGACAAACACAGTTAAGAATGTTACTTACCCCAACATCTGAAATTAAACTAGACTACGACTTAGCAATCGTCGGTGGTGGTATTGTCGGCGCTACTCTCGCCGCCGCTTTAAAAGATTCTGGACTTAGTGTGGCGTTAATCGAAGCACAAGTCGAGTCTGTTTCCGTTGCTAAAGGACGCGCTTACGCTATTTCCCTACTTTCGGGACGCATTTTTGACGGAATTGGCATTTGGGACAAAATAGAACCCCAAATTACCACTTATCAGCAAGTGCAATTATCTGATGCTGATTATCCCAAAATTGTGCAGTTTCATCCCCCAGAATTAGGTACAAATGGTTTAGGATACACCGCAGAACATAGAGTGTTATTAACAGTTTTGCAGGAATTCTTACAAACTTGTCCTAATGTTTCTTACCTTTGTCCAGCAGAGGTAATAAAAGCAGATTATCAGAAAGATTTTGTCGAAATTCAATTGCGCTTAAATGGCGAGTTAAAAACAATTAAAACTCGCTTACTTGTAGGTGCTGATGGGGCGAAATCTCGCATTCGTCAAGCTGCGGGAATTAAAACTCACGGTTGGCCTTACTGGCAATCTTGCGTGGTAGCTACAATTAAACCAGAAAAACCCCACAATAATGTAGCTTACGAAAGATTTTGGCCCAGTGGTCCAATGGGAGTTTTGCCTTTAACAGAAAATAGGTTTCAAATTGTTTGGACTTGGCCCCACGCAGAAGCGAAAGCCATGCAAGAATTAGATGAAACCGAGTTTTTGCAAAAGTTGGAATATTATACGGGTGGGAAGTTTGGTAAGTTGGAATTGTTAGGCGATCGCTACATTTTTCCAGTACAGTTAATGCAGTGCGATCGCTACACTCTCCCCAGACTCGCCTTAATTGGAGATGCTGCTCATGGTTGTCATCCCGTCGCCGGACAAGGCATGAACTTAGGCATTCGTGACGCAGCTGCCCTCGCCCAAATTCTCCAAACTGCTCAACAAAACGGTGAAGACATTGGTAACATCCAAGTTTTGAAACATTACGAAACTTGGCGCAAACGCGAAAACTGGGTAATCTTAGGATTTACTGATTTCTTAGACCGAATATTTTCTAACCAGTTTTTGCCTTTAGTAATCATTCGTCGTTTCGGTTTATGGATGTTACGCAACATCACCCCTATTAAAAAGTATGCCCTACAACTTATGACGGGTTTAAGAGGTCGTCCTCCGCAACTTTCTCAGATGTAAAAACTTCTTTTGGCTGCAAAGAATTTGCCTCATGTTCATGTCTATTAGGCAAAACTGTTGACAAGTTCTTCGCAGCTTGCACTACATCTGAAGGCAACATAATAATTGTAGTTGTGTTATTTTCTGCCCCAATTTCTGAGAGCATTTGCAGCCTGCGTAATTCCAAAGCTGCGGGATTGGCGGCAATATTTTGAGAAGCTTCTGCCAATTTAATTGATGCTTCTTGTTCCGCCGCCGCTTTAATAATTCGGGCGCGTTTTTCCCGAATTGCTTCTGCTTCTTTCGCCATTGCCCTTTGCATTGCCGGGGGGATTTCTACATCTTTCATTTCCACCCGTTCAATCACAATTCCCCAAGGTTCAGTGATTTCGTCAACTATTTCCTGTACCTTAGTATTAATCTTATCCCGATTTTGCAAAACATCATCTAAGATATTTTGACCAACCACATTTCTTAAAGTCGTCAAAGCTGTTTGATAAACTGCCATTTGGTAATTTTCGACTTTATTAATAGCTTTCATCGGTTCAAGAATGCGGTAATAAAGCACAGCATTGACACGAATTGTGACGCTATCAGCTGTTACCGTTTCTTGGGGTTCGATATCTACGGTTTTAGTCCGAATATCTATCTGAGCTTTTTGGTCAACAATGGGTATAATCCAGTACATTCCTGGCCCCATTACTCCTTTACTTCTACCTAAACGAAAGATAACACCGCGTTGATATTCGCGGTCTAATTTTAACCCGGAAAAAGCTAAAGAAGCTAAAATTATTAAAAGTGTAAAAGTATAACCCATCTTTGGTCTAGCCAAATTCGGATAAGTTTATTGTAACTCTGTAAAATAGTTTTATTACTTAAATACTTATTAAGAAATTCCTATTTTTCTGCATTCGTGACATCTACTTTGAGGTCATTAGCGAATTGGGTAAACACAAAAAGCTAATGACCCTTGCACTAACAGCAAAGCTGAAAAATATTATTGCATTTGCCTGTTGTTGGAAGGAGTTACTTCTGACTCATTAGCATTAGTAGGAATTGTTTCCGAAGCTGTTTGGACAATGCGAGTATCTAACTGGCGAGCTACAGCATCTAAATTTATGGTTGGTTGAGCGCCCTTGCGGTACATAATAGCAGTAAAAGCTCCCACATTGCTGCGCCGAAAAGCTGCTAAATCTAACTGTAAAACTTGCCCTTCCATATCAATTCCCACAGTCATTCCAGAGGAAGTTTCAGCAATATTATTCGCACTAGGAATCATGCCATAATCAACTATTTTAATTCCTTGATTCGACGGAATAGATTGCCGAATTTGATTCATCATTTGTTGCTGATACTCTGGTTGTTGCATTTGTTTCAGAGTCGAATCAAAATTTGCTTGATCTGACTGATTTGGAATTAAACCAGTAAAACCAACTACCATTTGTAAAGTCTCTTGATTAATGAAAGCAAAAAACTTTTCTGGCTTCATCCCGGCTTTTGCTAATTGACTGCTGAGAACTGAAAATTGAGTCTGAACTTGTGCTGCTACTTCCGGGGGGAGTTCTTTAAACCCAGGTGGCAAATCTTGTGCAGTCAAAACTGCATTATTATAACTTTGTGTGGGAACAGGGGTAGCCGCTGGGAGTTGTTGGGTAGCTGCTGGGGGAGTTTGGGCAAAAACAACGGGAATGCTACTACCACCCCAGATTGCACTCGTCAACAGACACAAGGACAAGCTAAATTTGTGAATCATCGCCGCTCTAGTAAAGGAGTTGCTTCTTAGGATAGCTTTTGTTTCCTATCAAGTGTCCTCTACCTGCCAGAGTTAACAAAATACATCAAAAATAACCAGCCTAGACTTAAAGCTAAAAATTGTAGAGCTATGGTTTCTAGTAACCATTTTATTGTTAATATAATTTTCATAATTCTCTCCTCAGCTGGATGTGGTTTCTCCACAGGCAATTGTCTCCACTATGGAAAATCTGTGGAGATGGCTTTGTGATTTAATCAGGTTGAGAGATGTGATAATAGGGGTGATTTCCAGTGAGATCGATCGCAAACCACCATTCCTCAACCTTAAAAGCTGAAGATTGATTAACTTTGTTTATTTGTTTATGAAACTAGTTGAGAAATTACTATTGATTTCCTGACTGAAGCTTGGTTTCATAGAACTGACAAGCTGCTAATCCTAAAGAGTATAACACCGCACTATTTGTACTAGCACCAATTGCGGCTCCTGCGATCGGAATATTTCGCAAAGTACCTAAACCCAATTTCACGACGCTATTACCACCCATCGCCAAGGCAAAAATTGCCAATACTTCTCCTGTGCGTGCAGGTTCTTGTAAGTCTAAGCCATAAGCAGAGGCAATTTGCAGAATCATTTCTGATTGTAGTCTAGTGGTGGCGACTAGATCGATCGCCAACAAAGCCAAAGCTATTCCTGGTATAAAGCTGCTAACCAAACCAACACCACCAGCATAAGTGGATTTTTCCACAATAATTCGATGAGCGATTTCTCTGGGTGACTCTTCTGGATGTTGTGCTTGCAACTTTTCCACAGCCGCTTTTGCTTTTTCCAAGTCAACTTGATCCACACCTGCGAAGATCCAATCTAACTTAAAAAAGTGGCTGACATTTTTCACTAACCAGTTATCTGAGACAGCAGAAACAGCTTCCCCAGCAGTATGGGTACTCCTTTCAATCAACTCGTAGCCTTGTTTACTTGCGGCTTCAGCCGTTTCTAAAGCAGCTTTTCCAGTTTGGTTAGCAACAAAAGCTACATTTGTCCCCACATCTACTGCTGCATTTGCCATGATTTGTCCAGCTGTCGCCCCTACTTTACCCATTTCTGTAAATATTTCGGTGAAGTCTGGAAGTTTGTCGGTTGTTTCTGTTGCGTCCATCCTAATTTTTCCTTGCTGTTTTGTCTGCTACTTACTAAGTTGCGATCGAACTGGTGAGAAATGTTCTCTCCAAAGGCTCATTTTCCCAATCTTGCCAAGTGCTGTGTAAAGGAGAACTAATAATTCTAGCTTTTTTTACTGGTGCATGATACTATATACGATATCGTTTTTTGGAGTAAAAGACCGATGGACTTAAAACACAAAAGACAAAGGAAGCGAATAAATGTCACAGTTAGAGAAATTAATCAAGTTTTTCTTGTCCTATCCAACCGAAGCGCGTTTTGAAGATGTTGAGCCTCTATTGACAGCTTTCGACTTTGAAGAAGTTCGTTCAAAAGGAAGTCACCATATCTTCTTGCATGAAGACGGGCGACAGCTAACTATCCCTAAGAAGGGAGGTAAAAAGGTTGAAAAAATTTATATAAAGCAGATAACCAAGCTGCTCAGATTGGAGGATTATGATGTCCAAAAAGAAGACGCTGACTGAGCGAGAATCGCTAGAGTTTTACTTAAATCTAAAATATCCTGTTACTCTTTACCCTGGTGAAGAAGCTTATGTAGCAGAAATCAAAGATCTACCTGGTTGCATGACTCAGGGAGATACAATTGATGAGGTTATGTCTAATATTGAAGAAGCGCGAGAATTATGGATTGAAACTGCTTATGAACATGGAAGTATGATTCCTTTGCCATCAACTGAAAATCAGTACAGTGGCAGAGTTTTGCTCCGAATGCCTAAATCTTTACATCAACAGTTGGTGGAAAATGCTGAACGAGAGGAAGTCAGTTTCAATCAATATGTAGTATCTCTATTAAGTGAAAGAAATGCTTTTAGAGATATCGGTAAAATCAATAAGCAACTCGATGATATTCGTAGCCTTCTTTCCGAACAAAAAGTTAGTACTTTAAGCAAACAATAGTTAGAGAATTAATCGAGATTTTGCTAAAAAAGCGTCCGAGAGTTCCCGGACGCTTTTGGTTTTAGACTTAAGAAAACTCCAAAAGTGGTTAATTATTTATTAAACTTTTGGTGTTTTGTTCCCGCCGACTACTTGATTTTTCAAGCCATTGATTTCGTCAGCCAACTCCTTACGATTTGAGGCGCGGAGTAAATACCGATACACAAACCAACCGGAGTAGCCAATACCCACCAATTCAAAGAAAGGCGAGAGTAGAGGAATATCATCTAGCGCATCGAGTACAGCTAGAGTGACTTTAACGGTGACAAAGGCACCTACAATCAAACCAACAGTAATTAAGGGCTTTTGGTAGGTGCTGAAGAAATCGCCCAGATAATCTGGGAGTTTAGCCAAGTAGGAGACGAATATATCCCAATACTCTTGCACCTGCCCAGCGGATGTGCTACCAGGAGTATTGGTAATGATCGGGCCACCTTGATCGACGGTGACTTCTACAGTGGGGGTTGTTTGTTGTTGCGGTTCTTTGGTTTCCATGATTCTAATCTCAACTATTGCAACCTTGGTTATATTAGCTAGGAAGCGTTCCGGCTTGATAGGGAAGCTGGGAAACTTCGCAAAACTAGTTTTAACTCTATGGGAACATTTTTAACCTACAAAGTACAGCTAATTATCAAGGGAATGTAGCATAGCACTCTGGTTTAGGTCTGTAGCGCCGGAAATCCCCTTATGATTAATTAACGCTACTTGGTTCGCTAAAAGGTTCATTCTAAAGAATTAATTTATGATAATCAGGTTAGGGAATTTTGATTTTATGGGTAAATCTGGACAAAGTGCGATCGCACTAGGCAGTAACCTGGGTGACTCTCGCGCTATTCTGGAATCTAGCCTGAAAATCCTTGACCAAACCCCAGGAATTAGTTTAGAGATTCAGTCTAGTTGGTATCGTACCGAACCTGTAGGGCCACCACAACCAGATTATCTGAATGGGTGTGCTTTGCTCAAGGTGGAGATGAGTCCGCCGGAGTTACTAGAAACGCTATTAGCCATTGAAGCTAAATTTGGTCGGGTGCGTCAAGAACGCTGGGGGCCAAGAATTTTAGACTTAGATTTATTATTGTTCGATAATCTGATTTTAGAGACTCCTAAGCTAACGTTACCTCATCCCTGCATGAGAGAAAGGGCGTTTGTTCTCGTACCTTTGGCAGAGATTGCGCCGAATTGGATCGATCCTATTTCAGGAAAAGCGATCGCGCAACTCGTGCAAGCGGTAGACTGTTCAGGTGTGACTAAAATCGAAAATTAATTATGCCATTAGGTAAAGAACCGCCTGAAATAATTAAACAACGCCTATTTTATCAAGGTCGTAAATTCAATTTTGAAGTAACTCGTTTGCGTCTTCCTAACAAAGCAGAAGGCGACTGGGAATGTATTCGTCATCCCGGCGGTGCTTTAGCGGTTCCCGTAACTCCTGAAGGTAAATTAATATTATTGCGTCAATATCGTTTTGCTGCCCAAGGACGTTTATTAGAATTTCCCGCCGGAACTATAGAACTTAATGAAGATCCATTTTCTACGATTCAGCGCGAGATAGAAGAAGAGACAGGTTATCACGCGAATAAATGGCAAAAGTTAGGCGAATTTTTCCTTGCGCCTGGTTATTCTGATGAAATTATTTATGCTTTTCTCGCCCAAGATTTGCACCCCTTAGAAAAACCACCAGAACAAGACGAAGACGAAGATATGGAAACAGTTTTTCTAACTCCCGAAGAATTAGAAAAAGCAATTTTATCCGGCGAACCAGTAGACGCAAAATCTGTCACCAGCTTCTTCATGGCGCGTCCATTTCTTAAATAATTGTTCCACTTTTATAACCACAGATAGACAAAAATAAACCCAGGTTTAAATATATTATCTGTGTTCATCTGTATTTATCTGTGGTAAAAAGCCAAAACTAACAACACCCAACCCAAATCTACATAAACAACATCTGCGTTCATCTGCGTTTATCCGCATTTATCTGCGTTCTAAAATCAAAAAACTGACAACACCCAAACCAAATCTAAATCAACAACATCTTAAATTTAAATCTATGACTAACCTAATTCTCTTCTGGCATCGCCGAGACTTACGCATTTCCGATAACATAGGATTAGCCGCAGCTAACCAACAAAGCGCCAAAGTTGTCGGGGTTTTTTGCCTCGATACCAATATTTTAGAAAGTGAAGATATCGCCCCTGCCAGAATCACTTACATGATTGGTTGTTTGCAGGAATTACAACAAAACTATCTCCAAGCAGGAAGCCAATTAGTTATTTTAAAAGGTGAACCAACCCAAGAGATTCCCAAGTTAGCAACTGCTTTAAATGTAAAAGGTGTATTTTGGAATTTAGATGTAGAACCTTATGCTAGAGAACGCGATCGCCAAATTACCCAAGCCCTAAAAGAAAAAGGAATTCCCATTCAAACATTCTGGGATCAATTATTGCACTATCCCGGTGAAATAGCAAGCGGTGCTAATCAACCTTACACAGTTTACACACCTTTTTGGAAAAACTGGATTAGCAAACCGAAAACCGAACCAGTTGACAAATTTCAAAACCGAGAAAGTTTAACCGCAGCAGAACAAAAAATAATCAATCAAGCAGGTGCAATTCCCTTACCAACCGCCAAAGAATTAGGCTTTGGTTGGGATAACGAACTAATGTTAGCACCCGGAGAAACCGCAGCACTGGAAAGATTAGAAGAGTTTTGTCATGAAGTGATTTTTAGCTATAAAGAAAAGCGCAATTTTCCTGCTATTGATGGGACATCTCGACTAAGTGCAGCGTTAAAATTTGGTGCGATTGGTATTAGGACAGTTTGGGATGCTACGATTAACGCCATAGCTGGAAGTAGCAGCGATGAAGCACAAGAAAGCGTGAAAACTTGGCAACAAGAATTAGCTTGGCGCGAGTTTTACCAACACGCAATGTATCACTTTCCCGAATTAGCTGACGGCGCTTATCGAAAGGTTTTTAAAAGCTTTCCTTACGATAATAATTCAGAACATTTTCAAGCTTGGTGTGATGGAAACACTGGTTATCCTATTGTCGATGCAGCGATGCGACAATTAAAATCAACTGGTTGGATGCACAACCGTTGTCGAATGATAGTTGCTAGTTTCCTGACCAAAGATTTATTAATTGACCCAAAAATGGGGGAAAAATATTTTACGCAAAGCCTTTATGATTGGGATCTTTCTGCTAATAATGGCGGTTGGCAATGGAGTGCTTCTAGCGGGATGGACCCGAAACCTTTGCGAATTTTTAATCCGGCTTCTCAAGCAGAGAAATTCGATGCTAATGGGGAGTATATCAGAAAGTGGGTGCCGGAATTGCGATCGCTCCCCACCAAGCTTTTAATTAGTGGGGAAATCCCTGATTCTCAACGGAAAAATTTAGGTTATCCTTTGCCGATCGTGGAACACAAAATTCAGCAAAGAATTTTTAAGGAACGGTATAATCAGCAAAAGTTGGAATAGAGTTTTATTTAACCGCAGATGTTGTTGATGATTATTTGGGGTTGGAGTTGTTAATTTTTGATTTTTAGAACGCAGATTAATGCAGATAAGCGCAGATAAACGCAGATGTTGTTGATGATTATTTGGGGTAGGGGTTGTTAATTTTGGCTTTTTTACCACAGATGTCCACAGATAAACACAGATGAACACAGATGGATTTTGGTTGGGTGATATAGTTATTGGTTTTGGATGATGCCTATGTGTGATTCTACAAAGTCTAGCAAAATTCGCTGATGTCGATCGCCCAACGGACGCACCTCCCCCGCAACTTCCGAATAACAATTACCCCGTTGAATATCGGCAACTGTTAACAATCCCATATCCCAACCTTCTCCTAACACTAAGTCCGTTAATTCAACAGTTAACTCCCCATGAAAAACATGACGCACCACATTGGGATCTTCATAATTACGGAACTTATGTAACACGGGAGGAACATAACCAATTTCTTCTTTTAATTCTCGCTTTACTGCTATTTCTGGAGGTTCATCTGGTTCTAAATGCCCGCCAAAAAAAGCCCAATAACCGGGATAAACAATAGTCGGAATATTGTCTCGTAATTGCATCAAAAACTTGCCATCCCGGTAAAGAATTGCTACTGCTACATGAGCTATTTTAGTATTCACAGTCTCTTTTGCTCCTCTATATAAAACTCACCAAACTCTTGACCACCCGCAGGCACACTTTTATACAAAACCTTACCTTGAATGACAATTTCTTGCTTCTGTTTCGGGAATGGATCTTTAGTCACTACAGTAATAGTGTCAGTACCGTCTTTTAATTCGTAAGCTCGTTTTTCCAAAAAAGGAATTAACTTACCCACATCACCTTTTAAGTAAACAGTAGAATTAACTTGGCTTTGCTGCTTTACTTCACTAATGTTACTCACAGAAACATTAGAAGATAAAATACCCATTCCTGAGTTGTTAACTTGGGTACAACTGAACAACCCACCCACCATCAGAGTAAATGTGCCAACTTGTAACATTTGAATTAACTCTTGTTTCATCGCAGTTTCCCAAAGCGATCGCCAATCTGCCGAATATCTGTCATCAAAAAACAACTAGATTATTCCCCTAGATAGTAACTCAAGTTGCTAGTTATAAGATGAGGCTGGTAGTGGATAGCGGCATTCCTACTACCCACTACCCATTACCTATTACCAATTCCAACAGCAAAAAATTTCCCTTTCCCCACCTAAGAACCCGGAAAAATCAAAAATAACTCTAAAATTCCCCATTAAACTAACCAGTGTTTGCGAAACTAGTAGAGCCAATGGTTCCAGACTATCAATTTAATTAACTATGGAAGCAAAAATATTAGATGGTAAAACTTTAGCCCAAAAAATTCAAGCCGAGCTAAAACAGCAAGTAGAGGAATTAACACCGAAAATTGGCCGCCCCCCAGGATTAGCAGTAATAATGGTAGGCGATAATCCAGCTAGCGCCGCTTATGTACGGAATAAAGAACGCTCTTGCGAAAAAGTGGGAATCGCATCTTTTGGCAAACATTTCCCCACAGAAACCAGCCAGGAAGAACTAAAACAAGTAATTGAAGAACTCAACAAAGACGATCGTGTAGATGGCATTTTAGTCCAGCTACCCCTCCCCGATCACTTAGATTCAGTCTCCTTGCTGCACCAAATAGACCCAGATAAAGACGCAGACGGACTACACGCAGTCAACTTAGGGCGCTTAGTCAGAGGTGAAGCAGGGTTACGCAGTTGCACTCCCGCCGGAGTCATGCGCCTGCTCGAAGAATATCAGATTCCTCTCAAAGGCAAAAAAGCTGTAGTCGTCGGACGCAGTATTTTAGTAGGTAAACCACTAGCATTAATGTTACTAGCAGCCGATGCCACAGTGACGATCGCGCATTCCCGCAGCCAAAACTTAGGCGACATTACCCGCGATGCTGATATTTTAGTCGCCGCCGCTGGACGCAAAGACCTAATCACAGCTGATATGGTCAAACCTGGAGCAATTGTAATCGACGTAGGCATCAACCGTGTCACCGACGAAGCAGGTAACTCACGCTTAGTCGGAGATGTCAACTTTGATGCCGTCAAAACCATAGCCGGATACATCACCCCCGTCCCCGGCGGCATTGGTCCGATGACCGTCGCTTTATTATTAGCAAATACCGTCTGGAGTTATAGTCAGAAACAGTGACTAGGGACTGGGGACTGGGTACTAGGGGACAAGGGGACTCTTTAACTCAAAACTCAAAACTTTCTTCTGCCTTCCCAGTACCCAGTACCTAGTACCCAGTAGCCAGTCCCCGTCCTTCCTCAATAACAAATAAAAAATTCCCAAATAAGCAAACACCCATCCCCTGTAGAATTGTTACGGATGTAGACTCAATCAAGGAATCGAAGGATGGTAGCTACTACGGATGACAAGTTTTCGGCACAGGGGCAATCTCCTCCGTTTGACCTACGCAAATACCTAGCGGAACGTCAGGCTTTGGTGGAAGAAGCTTTAGAGCATTTTCTTCCCGTCACTTATCCTGAGAAAATTTATGAAGCGATGCGCTACTCCTTGATGGCTGGGGGTAAGCGTTTGCGTCCTATTCTGTGTTTGGCTACCTGCGAACTGGCTGGTGGGACGCTGGAGATGGCGATGGCGACAGCTTGTGCTTTGGAGATGATCCACACGATGTCGTTAATCCATGATGATTTGCCAGCGATGGATAATGATGATTATCGACGTGGTAAATTGACAAATCACAAGGTTTATGGTGAAGACATCGCTATTTTGGCTGGTGATGGTTTATTAGCTTATGCTTTTGAAATAGTCGCTCAGACAGAAAATGTCCCCGCAGAACGCTTAGTGAAAGTGATTGCTCGTTTAGGTCGTGCGGTGAGTGCGGCTGGATTAGTGGGTGGTCAGGTGGTTGACCTAGAATGTGAAGGGAAGTCAGATGTTACTATTGAAACTCTGAATTTTATTCACACTCACAAAACGGGTGCGCTGCTAGAGGCTTGCGTGGTTTGCGGGGCGATTATTGCTGGGATATCGGTGACGGATTTGCAAAGATTGTCTCGTTATGCTGAAAATATTGGGTTAGCATTTCAGATTGTGGATGATGTTCTGGATATTACAGCTACCCAAGAAGAGTTGGGCAAAACCGCAGGTAAGGACTTACAAGCTAAAAAGGCAACTTATCCTAGTCTTTGGGGTTTGGAAGAGTCTAAATGCAAGGCTCAACAATTAGTGGCAGCTGCTAAGGCAGAATTAGCACCTTTTGGGGAAAATGCTCGACCGCTAATAGCGATCGCAGAATTTATTACCACCCGCACTAACTAAAAGTCTGTAGAACAGGTAACATTTAGTAAATTTGGTCTTCTACAAGACTTAACATTTAAACCTGCTCACAAAATCTACAGCAGAATCCTACATAATCCGAAATTCAACCTAAAAGCCAAAATTGATATGCAGGAATTTTGCCACAGTCTTCTAGAGAACCACATATTGCTGGTTGCTGTTATTGCCAGTGTAATTGCTCAAATTACTAAACTCGCCATCGAGTTGGCTAAAAACCGGAAAATTAACATCCGTGTTTTGGTGGAAACAGGCGGTATGCCCAGCGCCCATTCAGCTTTAGTAACCGCTTTGGCAACGGGTGTCGGTCACAAAACGGGATGGAACAGTCCTGATTTTGCGATCGCAGCCATCTTTGCCATTATCGTTATGTACGATGCCGCCGGAGTCCGTCAGGCTGCTGGCAAACAAGCACGTATCCTTAACCAAATCATTGATGAACTATTTCGCGAACATCCCACCTTTAACGAAGACCGTCTGAAAGAATTACTTGGACATACACCTTTTCAAGTAATTGTTGGCTCGGCTTTGGGTGTAACTATTGGTTGGTTAGCTGCACCAACTTATTGAGCAGGGGAGCAAGGGGGGCAGGGGAACAGGAG